>NZ_JAJKHN010000106.1:0-18826 GCF_020982715.1 Bacteroides sp. 1_1_30 | reverse complement strand
TTAGCCATGGTCTCGTGGGCTCGGAGATGTGTATAAGAGACAGATATATTGTAATCAAAATCTTTAAAGTCATTAATATTTTGACCAAGAGAATGAGACTCTCTATTAATATAACGTTGGAAAGCTTGATATTTGGGTTGCTTGAATTTATCTTGAATAAAGACATTATTCAAATCCCTCTTTTCTACAAAATTGAAGAAATATTCTATAATATTCCTCATGCAATTGGCAATCAAGGCAGGATGCGTATCAGGATCTTTGATAGTCATCCAATATGTATGATAATCACTTTGAATATGTTCATAATGCATAGTCTCAATTTTACTACCTGCCACAGATTTAGAAACCCTGAATAAAGATTGGTACGCGTGACGTTGTGGTTCACGCATATCCGTCATCTCATAGAAAAAATAAAGACTATGAGTTAGAATAAAAACCTGTTCAAACTTACGCTTCATTAAGAAGCCAGTTTCCTGCGTGCTATCCTTAATAAGTTCAGGATAAAAAACGTTTTTCAACAATCTACCGATGTTGAACACATACATAGTGGACAAGCTTGAAACAGGATCATCAATAACAATAATACGCTTCTTCTGCGTCTTACTCCTATCCAGTATTCCCTGACATGTTTCCACAAAATACAAAACACTGATAATAGTTCTTTCCCCTTCACTTAACGTCCTGAATACAGAATTTCCATCTTCTCCTCTCACAATACGATACAAGCCCTCTTCTCTGCATTTTGTGATTTTAAAGTCTATTATTCCCATGTCAACCAACATAGTATTTATATGGTTAATGGACTCCTCTATATTTACAACGCTTTGCTGTTCTGCTTCTATAATCGCCTTTTGTTCATCTATCAGACTTTGAACATGTTGTTTTGCAGTTTCGCATGCTCGTATTTTATTTTCAGTAGAAGCCTTTTGATTATTATAGTCAGTAACAGATTGATCATAATCATAACGCAGTCTATTCCAGAATTTTTTCTTTATAATAGCAAGTTCACCATCAATACCTACCACTTTTTTATTGAATTCTACAATAATAGCATTAGCTTGCTGTATAATACTATTAACAACACCTAATTTGGTTGAAGTATTTTCTAATTCAACTATTTGACTTGGGGTTTGATACTTCTTACGTATTTCAATCAGATTAGAGTTTACCGCTTCTTTATATGCTCTAAAGGCCAATGCAAAGGTCTGCTCTAACTCATGGATAATTGGAATATTAGTAAAAGCATCAATATCTGGAATTAAATCAATAGAGTCTTTGTATGTCTTTCCCTTACTCTCTATATCTGCTACTGCTTTTTCATAATCTTCATTAAAATATGACCTTAGTTCCGCTATTATATCATCGTCAAGATATGGCCTCTGACAAAATGGACAAATATCTTTTGTATCAAAACTTAAGCCAACCTTTACCCAATCCGAATTATGAAGACTATCTATCAATTTAGCAACACGACTATTAGCATTTCCAGTTATAACCTCTTTAAATAAAGAATCTATTTCAATGCCTCCTGCAGAAAATGTGATTTCCTGAATAAGTGGGATTTGAGTCCCTTTAGCTTCATTCAGTCGTTGTATTTCTTCTTTCAATTGATCAATAGAATCAACAAGCTTATTAGATGGTTTTGCCAACCCAACGATATGATTCAGCAATAATTCTTTACTGCTTTTCAAACCTGTAAAACAATACTCCAGAACTCTATCGCCACCAGTGTATTGTGTTTTAATTTGCCAGAAACGATTAGCAAATATTGATTTTGTTGAAGTCCAAGCTTCTAATTCTTTTTCTTGTAGTAATTCTTGTTTTTGAAAATCTCTGTTTGCAACTTGCAATGCAGCATTAGCAGCATCAATTCTTTTTCTAGCTCCTGCATTCTCCTTTGATAAAGAGAAAATTCCTTTTTGAGTATCGGAACTATAGAACACATCATTCACGTAGTTCTCATTATAAACGAGAATTTCTTCTGCATCTTCATCTAACAATGGCGAAATAGAACATTCTGCGTATTCATTATCAGTTCTCTTTCTAAGGAATTCTGACAATGTACTTTTGCCGGAGCCATTAAGTCCATAGATCAAGTTTATATTCTTGTCAGTTTCAAAAACAGCCATATTCTTATAACTGGCGGGACCTTTTATCGAAATTTTATTAATCATACCTTTGAAATTTTGTCGTTATCAGTACTACATCCATTAATTACCTTCATAAATTCATAACCATCCATCATGTCAAGTTCTTTATCAACTATTCTCATTCCACCAATACCTATTGCAATCCTCAATGCGTCATTTGGGTGTTTCATTACACATTCAATAACTAATCTGCCCCAAGAACCATCACAATCAGCAGCTGTCTTTTCTAAAAAAACATTTTACTCCTATAGACAACTCGACAAGAGCCTTTTTCGATAATGAAGTCGAAACAACTATATAAGCCGAAATTGCAGCATATATACTCATATCTCAAACTATTTACTTTTAAAAGTAAGCTTATATACTTACTTCTACCAATAGTAAATTCAAAAATACGAATAGTATTTCGTCCACACAAATTTCACATAAAGAAACTTACTATTTTAATATAACTCCCCATTGTCAAAACAAAACTGAAGTACAAGAAATCCGAATAAAAGGCGGGTGAAATACAAACCCTTCACCCGCTATCACCGATGAATAAGAGTTTTTAAAGAAAAAGTGAAGCCTTGGAAAATAAATCAAACTTCCTATGTATAATGCACTTTAAAGCTATGCTTTAGCATCCTTAAAGCATAGCTTTGGCAGTCATAAAGCATAGCTTTTTAAGCTCATAAAAATTAGATAATATAACCGAATATTTACCCCTCCATCCAAACGATTGGATACCCCAACTCTCTTTTGATTGCTTCCATTTCTGCACTGTGCCACATTTCATGTTTAAAGCTCCACGACAATGCTTCATATTTAGTTTCCGCAACAGGATGTTTAAACGGGAGAGGCTGCAAGCACTCTGCCAAAACATCATCATTCAGAGTTTCCAGATTCTCGATACAGATTTGATGAACTATTTCCGTTTGTTCTCTCAATTCAGCAACTGGAATCAAGTCCTTTTCTATGGAACGATGCAATGTTCCCATACCATTGAATATTCTATTATATTTTTGGATAGGCACTAATCGCCCCACCTTTTCGTTCACTCCGGTAACAGCTGTCAGTGTATGAAAATTCTGTGAAACAAGCAGATGTCCCACTTGCCAAATAAAGTTAGAATCTGTTCCTTCAGGAATAACATACCACAAATCTTCCGGCAATTCAGACATCAAACGATTCACAAATGTGCGAGCTTCTATAATCTGCTCCTTTAAAAAGTCAATTTTACTCATAACTATATGTTTTTTAATTATACATATAGTTAGTGGAAAAGCAAATGAGCTTTGTGACAACTTACTGCAAGAATTTCTCCCAATAATTTTTCCTCGGTAGTTCTTTTTCAAACTTCCTATATAAATCGGCAAGCCTCATCATTCGTTGCACCATTGTATATTCTTTATCCATATCAATAGAATATACCGGTTTGCAAATGCGACATTTACAAGCACCATCGGGATTATATAACGGGCAAGTATCATTCATAAAAGCTGTGATTTTCTGAATGGAACGATTATAGATTTGCCGCACATTACTTTCTTTCAGTTCCATGATTTCGCCAATCTGCCGATAAGGCAACCCGACATTTTCTCTAAAGATAAAAATCAGACGAGCATCATTATTCAGACAATGATTTAAAGCGGTGATACACCAGTCGCACCTTTCTTTTATCCATTCCCGCTTCGCTTCTTCCCCACCGGAATATTCAAATTCCGGCAACGAACGAAAATATTCGATTTCCGACATTTTCACCTGCTTTTCACATGCTGCATATCTGCCAATAGTGCGACGAGCGATAGTGTATATCCATGTAGAAATCTCCGAATCGCCTTTAAAGCTAGTGATACTTTTGCAAAGTTCATACCACACTTCCTGTGCTGCTTCGCGGGCGATTTCTTTATTCAGAATCATCCGGTGAGCAATCATGGAAATCATATTTCCATATTCTTTCACCAAACGATTGATATCTATTTCCATCGTTACACACTAAAATGTTTTCTTCAAATATATCATATCCACCAACTGCACACCCTCCTCATACATCGGATGATCGTAGTTGTCAGTAAAGAAATTCTTTATCCGGTGAGAAATCGCAAAACCACAATGTTCATAGAATGATCTGGAAGAAGGTACATCTCCTGTGCCCACCAACATTTCAGAGCACTTCCCCTGATAATATTCAAATAAAAACTCTATTAAACGTTTTCCGTACCCCTGTCGTTGGAAGAAAGGAACAGTAGCAATATTCTTGATTTCATAAACACCTTCTCCCTCACGTGTCACCACACAAAGAGCTTTCAACCCGTCATCATAAAGAACAAACATATCACCGCGTTCCAAATATCGGTCAATCATACTTTCTTGTTCATCAGCCAAGAGTAATAAATCAAGGAATTCTTTTTTATCTGAAGTTACTAGTTTTATCTCCATATTTTCTATTTTGTCATAAAATAAAAATGTTACCGACTCATTTTCCTATGGTCCAAAATAATATTCATATTCTCCAAAGCCCATCCCACCAGTCCTTCAATATGAGGAATCAAGGTACCACCTGTATCTGTCAGGCAATACTCCACACGAGGAGGTACTTCAGCATATACTTTCCGTTCAACCAATCCATCTGATTCCAAAGTACGCAATGTAACAGTCAACATTCTTTGAGAGACGTCTTCTATCGTTTTATGGATATCACTAAAACGCATAGTTCCATTTGCGTTCAGCGTAATAAGCACCAACATCGACCACTTATCTCCCAAGCGGCTAAGCACATCTCTTATCGGACAATTCCCCGTCGGATGAAAGTTTTTCATTCTTTAACGTTTTGTATTTTATTGAGTTTCAGCAATAGTTACCTCTATGTAACTTCCTTATTTTCAAGTACGTTATTGCATTTCTCAAACAAGAAAGATACATTTGCATCACAAAAGTAACAAACTTACTAATAATAACTATTGTTTCATTTAAATAATTATGATTATGGCAAAGAAAGTTGCAGTTTTAGCAGTGAATCCGGTAAATGGTTGTGGATTATTCCAATATTTGGAAGCATTTTTCGAGAATGGCATTTCATATAAAGTATTTGCCGTATCGGATACGAAGGAGATTAAAACAAATTCAGGAATCAGCCTGACAGTGGATGATGTGATTGCTAATTTGAAGGGACACGAAGATGAGTTTGACGCACTCGTTTTCTCTTGTGGCGATGCAGTGCCTGTATTTCAGCAGAATGCCGATAAGCCTTATAATGTAGATTTGATGCAAGTCATTAAAACGTTTGGGGATAAAGGGAAAATGATGATCGGACATTGTGCCGGTGCAATGATGTTTGACTTTACCGGTATAACCAAAGGGAAAAAAGTAGCAGTTCACCCATTAGCCAAGTCAGCTATTCAAAACGGAACAGCTACCGATGAGAAATCAGAGATAGATGGTAACTTCTTCACCGCTCAAAATGAAAATACTATTTGGACAATGATGCCGCAGGTTACCGAAGCATTAAAATAATGCCGGCTGCGCAGATATAAAACAATAAATATAAACATTATTATTTAAATTCACGTATCCGAAGATGAAAAAGCACGTTCGTTTAAAAGGAACGGTGTGTTTCTCGGTGTGCAACGGGTCGTTTCTTTTAAAGGAGCGACCCATTGGTTTTAAAGGAAAAACACACCATTTATTATGCATTAGTAATCAATTACTTACAAGTTCGAAAAATTCTAAGACTGACTAACTTCCCCAAACAACGTTTTATTTAATAAATCCGTACAATCCCACCTCTTTATTTCTCAAAATACTGTTGTTAGTTAACTAAAATCCAACGGAAATATCATATATTACATTATCTTTTCGCACCAAGAAAAAGAAAAACGGAACATTACAAAAATCCGAAACAGCGTTCATCATTTTTAAAAAAGTCCGTATATTAGCAGCTTGAAGATTTGAAAGAGATAAACAGCATACTCCTTTCGAGTTTAAATAACCAAACAAGATGCCTAAAACAATATGACCAGAGAAAAAGAAAATTATAATGCATTTTTACTTCATTTTTTAGAAAGATTGAATGGCTGTGAATCTATTGAAAACAAAATCACAGAATCACTTACAGATATTTGCGAATACTATGGTTTTAAAAGAGGATTCATTTACCAAACTGATGGATTTCGCTACTTTTATCTAAAGGAAACTGTCGGAAATAGCGACAACATCCTGCGACAACGTTTTGAAATCAGCGAAATGACCAATCAACATGCTGCGCGCATAAATGGAAAAAACAAACCTTTTTATGCTTGCAGAAACCAAAATACTTCTTGGAATGATGTAGACATCGTGGATTTTTATAAAGTCGACTCATTACTAATCCGGCAAATCCAAGACTCCGAAGGGAAAATTATCGGATTCATCGGATTTGGAGACAGAGAACATGCAATATCCTTCACCGATGAAGAACTTCAAGTGATTCATCTCATTTTAGGCTCCCTCTCCAAGGAAATAGCAGTGCGGGAATATAAAGAAAGAGAAGTGCGGGCAAGCAAGACATTAAGCAGCATCATGAATAATATGGGAGTTGACATTTATGTGAATTCTTTTGATTCTCATGATATGCTATATGCCAATGAATCTATGGCCGCTCCTTATGGAGGCATCGAACATTTTGAAGGAAAAAAATGCTGGCAGGCTCTTTATAAAGATAAAACCGGAGAATGTGAATTTTGTCCTAAAAAACATTTGATTGACGAAAACGGGCAACCTACCAAAGTCTACTCCTGGGACTACCAACGCCCGTTTGACAAATGTTGGTTCCGGGTATTCAGCGCAGCATTTGCCTGGATTGACGGACAAATAGCACATGTTATAACCAGTGTCGATATCAACCATCAAAAAACGATTGAAGAAGAACTAAGAGTAGCCAAAGAAAAAGCAGAAAATCTGGACCGCTTAAAATCAGCCTTTCTCGCTAACATGAGTCACGAAATCCGCACTCCACTAAATGCGATTGTTGGTTTTGCAAGTCTGTTGGTTGAATCGGACGACAAAAAAGAACGTCAGGATTATGTTGACATTATGCAGGAAAACACAGAACTTCTTTTGCAGTTGATTTCCGATATTCTCGATTTATCGAAAATAGAAGCCGGAACACTCGACTTCACCATGGATCACCTGGATATCAAGAGCTTCTGCGAAGATATAATGCGCAATTATGATATAAAAGAAGATAAACCCGTACCCGTTTTGCTGGCTCCGGATTTACCTGAATATTATATTTACACAGACAAAAAACGTTTAATGCAGGTTATTACCAATTTCATAAATAATGCTCTCAAATTTACAAATGAAGGGCAGATTATGTTGGAATATCGCCATAAAGCAGAAAGTAATGAGATAGAATTCGCTGTCACAGACACAGGTATGGGGATTGCACCCGATAAAGTAGATCAGGTGTTCGACCGATTTGTAAAACTCAACTCTTTTTCAAAAGGCACGGGCTTAGGTCTATCTATTTGCAGAAGTATCATCGAACATCTTGGCGGCACTATCGGTGCCGAATCCGAAATAGGAGTCGGCAGCCGTTTCTGGTTCACACATCCCTTGCGCTTAAATCAATAAGAAATAATAAAAAGAACCTGCCCTACTTATCAATAGTAGGAACAGGTTATACTTTTTTTCTATGGAGTGTCTCCCTCATCTATAGAAAGATCAATGAAATAATGCCTTCTTTCGACTTCCTTTTTGCCACTTCCTGTGAAAAACACTACTTTTGCATCGCTATTTTGATTTTAGAATAAAACAAATACCCAACGTCCATTTATGACTGAAGAAAAAATACATAAAGACCGTCCCGGAAACTGGTGGGCATTAAGCCCGTTACTCGTATTCCTTTGCCTCTATCTGGTAACTTCTATCCTCGTCAACGACTTTTATAAAGTACCTATCACAGTGGCCTTCCTCGTCTCTTCCTGTTATGCCATCGCCATTACACGCGGCTTAAAACTAGACCAACGTATCTATCAATTCTCGGTAGGAGCTGCCAATAAGAATATCCTCCTGATGATATGGATATTCATCCTTGCCGGAGCTTTTGCCCAAAGCGCAAAGCAAATGGGTGCAATCGATGCCACCGTCAATCTGACGCTGCATATTCTTCCTGACAATTTATTGCTGGCAGGTATCTTTATTGCCGCCTGTTTCATCTCTTTATCCATCGGAACCAGTGTGGGAACTATTGTCGCCCTTACTCCCGTTGCCGTAGGACTGGCAGAAAAAACTGAAATAGCTCTCCCCTTTATGGTAGCCGTCGTAGTAGGCGGTTCTTTTTTCGGAGACAACTTATCTTTTATCTCCGACACCACCATCGCTTCGACAAAAACCCAGGAATGTGTAATGCGCGATAAATTCCGTGTAAATTCTATGATTGTCGTCCCGGCAGCCATCATTGTGTTGGGAATTTACATATTTCAGGGACTATCCATTACAGCCCCCACCCAAACACAGACCATTGAATGGATCAAAGTTATACCTTATATAATAGTATTAGGAACAGCCATTGCCGGAATGAACGTGATGCTCGTACTCATAATAGGTATATTGACAAGTGGCATCATTGGCATTGCGACCGGCAGCTTCGGGATCTTCGACTGGTTTGGTGCCATGGGAACAGGAATTACAGGAATGGGAGAACTGATTATTATCACTCTGCTGGCCGGAGGGATGCTCGAAACAATCCGTTATAACGGCGGTATCGATTTCATTATCCGAAAACTCACCCGCCACGTCAATGGTAAAAGAGGAGCCGAACTAAGCATCGCAGCCCTGGTAAGTATCGCCAACTTATGTACTGCCAACAACACGATTGCCATTATCACAACAGGACCGATTGCCAAAGATATTGCCGTGAAATTCCATCTCGACCGAAGAAAAGCAGCCAGTATCCTCGATACTTTCTCCTGCCTGATACAAGGGATTATTCCATACGGAGCGCAGATGCTGATTGCAGCGGGACTTGCCAGCATCTCCCCCATCAGTATCATCGGCAATCTCTATTATCCGTTTACAATGGGAGCATGCGCCTTACTAGCAATCTTGTTCCGCTATCCGAAACGGTATTCGTAAAAAAGATGCGAAATGTTTGTCAATCAAAAGAAAAGCCGTATCTTTGTGCCCGCTATTACGAGATAATAGCATAATTCAAATCAATCATTAAAAACAATTATTTAAAATGGCAACTAGAATCAGATTGCAAAGACACGGACGTAAAAGTTACGCGTTCTATTCAATTGTAATTGCAGACAGCAGAGCACCACGTGATGGTAAATTTATTGAGAAGATTGGTACTTACAACCCTAACACCAATCCTGCTACAGTAGATTTGAATTTCGACGCTGCATTGGCATGGGTACTGAAAGGTGCACAACCAAGTGACACTGTACGTAACATCCTTTCTCGTGAAGGAGTTTACATGAAGAAACATCTTCTGGGCGGTGTAGCAAAAGGCGCATTCGGAGAAGCAGAAGCAGAAGCTAAATTCGAAGCTTGGAAAAACAACAAACAGTCAGGTTTGGCTACTTTGAAAGCTAAACAAGACGAAGCTAAGAAAGCTGAAGCTAAAGCACGTTTGGAAGCAGAAAAGAAAATCAACGAAGTGAAAGCAAAAGCACTCGCTGAAAAGAAAGCTGCTGAAGCTGCTGAAAAAGCGGCTGCTGAAGCACCTGCAGAAGAAGCTGCCACAGCTCCGGCTGAAGAAGCTCCTGCAACAGAAGCTGCTGCTGAATAAATTTCAGCAGATTCCGAACAAGAAATTAGGAAAAAGCAATAAATCCTCTCCGGTCCGCCGGAGGGGATTTTTTTTATTACTTTCTGCTATAAAACATATCAAATTATTTATTCCGTTCAGAATAAAATGCCTTTCTTTGCATCAGCATAGTTCAGCATAGTATTACTTATTTTTCGAATATGAAACGAACTGATAAAAAGGCAACATTCGGACAACAGGCAAGCAAGGTTACGCAACTAGCGGACGCACTTAGCCAGGCGATTTCCAGGAAAGAATTTCTTGAAGGAGATTCTTTGCCTTCCATCAATCAGTTAAGCGCTCAATACGGAGTATCACGTGATACAGTTTTCAAGGCTTTCCTTGATTTACGCGAACGAGGCTTGATTGACTCCACTCCCGGCAAGGGTTATTATGTGACGAGCCAGGTGACCAATGTCTTATTGCTGCTCGACCAATATACTCCTTTCAAAGAAGCCTTATACAATAGTTTCGTCAGACATCTGCCTATTAACTATAAGGTAGACTTATTGTTTCATCAATACAACGAACGGTTGTTCAATACGATCCTCCGGGAATCCATCGGAAAATACAACAAATACATCGTGATGAATTTCGATAACGAGAAATTCAGCACTGTTCTCAATAAAATTAATCCTTCAAGATTATTACTTCTCGATTTCGGCAAATTTGAAAAAGAAAAGTATTCATATATCTGCCAGGATTTTGATGAATCTTTCTTTCAGGCATTGAATCAGCTCAAGGAAAAGTTGAAGAATTATCGCCAGCTCGTTTTTCTGTTTCCAAAAAGCCTGAAGCACCCCCAAAGCAGTAAGGTGTATTTTACCCGTTTCTGCCAGGAACAGGGATTTCTCTGTGAAATACAGGAGGATATTGAGAACCTGATTGTACGTAAGGGAGTTGCCTATATCGCCATCAAACAACAAGACGTAGTAAAGGTGGTGAAACAAGGAAGATTGGAAGGGCTGAAATGCGGAAAAGATTTTGGCCTGTTGGCTTACAATGATATTCCTTCCTATGAAGTGATTGACGAAGGAATAACCTCATTGAGTATTGATTGGGAAAAGATGGGAAATGAAGCAGCCAATTTTGTTCTCAATAATGTACCGGTGCAGAAGTTCTTGCCGACGGAAGTAAGACTTCGAAAGTCGCTTTAATTTTTTTTGCGAAATCATCAGCACAGTTCAGCACAGATATTAATTAATCATTTAATAGATAGAAACCATGAAAAAGTATCCGAAAATCGGGATTCGTCCCACAATTGATGGTCGCCAGGGTGGCGTTCGCGAAAGCCTTGAAGAGAAAACAATGAATTTGGCAAAAGCAGTAGCCGAGTTAATCAGCAGCAACCTGAAAAACGGTGATGGCAGTCCGGTAGAATGTGTTATAGCCGATAGCACGATCGGACGCGTAGCCGAAAGTGCCGCTTGTGCGGAGAAGTTCGAAAGAGAAGGGGTCGGTTCTACCATTACTGTTACTTCTTGCTGGTGCTACGGTGCTGAAACGATGGATATGAACCCGCATTATCCGAAAGCTGTCTGGGGATTCAACGGCACAGAACGTCCGGGAGCTGTATACCTTGCTGCTGTACTTGCCGGACACGCACAAAAAGGCCTTCCCGCATTCGGTATCTACGGACGCGACGTTCAAGATTTGAACGACAACACAATCCCTGAAGATGTATCGGAAAAGATTCTTCGCTTTGCACGTGCCGCACAGGCAGTAGCTACGATGAGAGGCAAATCTTACCTGTCAATGGGTAGTGTATCTATGGGTATCGCCGGTTCCATCGTTAATCCTGATTTCTTCCAAGAGTATCTGGGAATGCGTAATGAGTCAATAGACCTCACAGAAATCATCCGTCGAATGGACGAAGGCATCTATGACCACGAAGAATACGCCAAAGCCATGGCCTGGACTGAAAAAAATTGCAAGACAAACGAAGGTGAAGACTTCAAGAACCGTCCTGAAAAACGTAAAACCCGTGAACAGAAAGATGCTGATTGGGAATTCATTGTAAAGATGACGATTATCATGCGCGACTTGATGACCGGAAATCCCAAATTGAAAGAAATGGGATTCAAGGAAGAAGCCTTGGGACACAATGCCATTGCAGCCGGTTTCCAAGGACAACGCCAATGGACAGACTTCTATCCTAACGGTGACTATCCGGAAGCTCTGCTCAACACTTCTTTTGACTGGAACGGTATTCGTGAAGCATTTATCGTAGCTACCGAGAACGATGCCTGCAACGGCGTAGCTATGCTGTTCGGACATTTATTGACCAACCGCGCCCAAATATTCTCCGACGTACGTACTTACTGGAGTCCTGAAGCAGTGAAACGTGTAACCGGCAAAGAATTGAGCGGATTGGCAGCAAATGGTATCATTCATCTTATCAATTCCGGCGCAACGACTCTCGACGGTTCCGGCCAATCATTAGACGCGGCAGGCAATCCGGTTATGAAAGAACCATGGAACCTGACGGACGCTGACGTAGAAAACTGCCTGAAAGCAACTACCTGGTATCCGGCAGACCGTGACTACTTCCGTGGCGGTGGTTTCTCTTCCAACTTCCTGTCAAAAGGTGGCATGCCCGTAACCATGATGCGCCTCAACCTGATTAAAGGCTTAGGCCCTGTCCTGCAAATCGCAGAAGGATGGACAGTGGAAATAGACCCGGAAATCCACCAAAAACTGAATATGCGTACAGACCCGACATGGCCTACCACCTGGTTTGTACCGCGTCTGTGTGAAAAACCTGCTTTCAAAGATGTATATTCAGTAATGAATAACTGGGGAGCCAATCATGGAGCCATCAGTTATGGACACATCGGTCAGGACTTAATCACTCTTGCTTCCATGCTCCGCATCCCGGTATGCATGCACAATGTAGAGGACAACGAAATATTCCGTCCGGCAGCTTGGAACGCCTTCGGCATGGATAAGGAAGGAGCGGATTACAGAGCTTGTACCACTTACGGTCCTATCTACAAATAATTTTAATTCAGACAAAAGAACATAAGGACAAAAGATAAAACAACTTCAATAAACAGCTATAAATAATTCTATTAGCGCAGACCTTATGTTCTTTTGTTCTTATGTCTAAATAAAAGCAATTTCGACTCACTTAATTCTAATTTTTTTATCTTTGCAATTATGATTACCAACGAACATATCGAACAGTTCATCGAACAAGCACACCGTTACGGAGATGCAAAGTTAATGCTTTGCAGCAGCGGTAACCTTTCCTGGAGAATCGGCGAAGAAGCATTGATTTCCGGTACGGGTTCCTGGGTTCCCACACTTGGCAAAGAAAAAGTCTCTATCTGCCATATTGCCAGCGGCGCTCCTACCAATGGTGTAAAACCTTCTATGGAAAGTACATTCCATTTAGGGATTCTCCGCGAACGTCCGGACGTCAATGTCGTTCTCCACTTTCAATCGGAATATGCCACGGCTGTCTCCTGCATGAAGAACAAACCGACAAATTTCAATGTAACAGCAGAAATTCCCTGTCATGTAGGTTCGGAAATACCTGTGATTCCGTATTATCGTCCCGGATCACCGGAACTGGCAAAAGCTGTGGTAGAAGCCATGTTAAAGCATAACTCGGTTTTACTGACCAACCACGGGCAAGTGGTATGCGGAAAAGACTTCGACCAAGTATACGAACGGGCCACCTTCTTTGAAATGGCTTGCCGCATCATCGTTCAATCCGGCGGTGATTATTCAGTACTCACACCGGCAGAAATTGAAGACCTGGAAATCTACGTATTAGGAAAGAAAACCAACTAATATCCGGGCAATATACCATGAAAGATACCATCAAACACACTTATTTAGCAGCAGACTTCGGAGGCGGAAGTGGACGAATTATCGCCGGCTTCCTTCACCATGGTAAACTGGAGTTGGAAGAAGTATACCGCTTTTGCAATCGACAGGTCAAACTAGGAAATCATATCTACTGGGATTTCCCGGCACTGTTCGAAGATATGAAGACCGGACTGAAACTGGCTGCACAAAAAGGATATGCCGTAAAAAGTATTGGTATTGACACCTGGGGAGTGGATTTCGGACTGATTGACAAACATGGAAACCTGTTAGGAAATCCAGTCTGTTATCGGGACGCAAGAACAGAAGGAATACCGGAAGAAGTATTCAAGCTACTGGATGAACGCCAACACTATGCCGACACCGGTATTCAGGTGATGGCTATCAATACGCTGTTTCAACTTTACAGCATGGAACAGCATCAAGATGCGCAGTTGGAAGTTGCCCGGCAACTTTTATTCATGCCCGACCTCTTCAGCTATTTCCTGACAGGAGTAGCCAATAATGAATATTGCATTGCCTCCACCTCCGAATTACTCGATGCCCAATCGCGGAACTGGTCAATGGATATCATACGCGCCTTAGGTCTTCCCGAACATCTGTTCGGTGAGATTATTCTCCCCGGAACAATCAGGGGGACTCTGAAAGAGGATATTGCCCGCGAAACGGGACTGGGTATCGTAGACGTTATTGCCGTCGGTTCACACGACACAGCCAGTGCCGTCGCCGCTGTTCCTGCCGTAGAAAGTCCTATCGCTTTCCTTAGTTCCGGCACTTGGTCGCTACTGGGAGTGGAAGTGGATGAACCCATATTGACGGAAGAAGCAAGAAAAGCTCAATTCACCAATGAAGGAGGCGTAGACGGCAAAATCCGTTTCCTACAGAATATAACAGGACTATGGATTTTGCAACGCTTGATGAGTGAATGGAAAGCATGTGGCGAAGAACAAAATTATGATATAATCATCCCGCAAGCTGCCGAAGCACAGATTGCGACCATTATCCCTGTGGATGACGCAACATTCATGAATCCGGAAAATATGGAAAACGCTCTTATTCATTATTGTCGGCATCATGCTTTGCAAGTGCCGAAAAACAAAGCAGAAATTGTGAGATGTGTACTCCAGTCATTAGCTTTCAAATATCGGCAGGCGGTGGAACAGCTCAACCGTTGCCTCCCCTCTCCGATCCGTCAGCTAAACATCATCGGCGGAGGATCACAAAACCAATTACTCAACCAACTGACAGCTGACGAACTCGGTATTCCCGTTTATGCAGGTCCGGTAGAAGCTACTGCAATGGGAAACATTCTGACACAGGCTATGGCAAAAGGAGAAATAGCCGATCTCCGTGAATTGAGAGAGATTGTAACTCGTAGCGTTACACCACAAGTATATTACCCTAAAAAATAAAAGTATATGGAAACACTCAAAACCGGTTATCAGGTTCAATCTTATGACGTTCCCGTCAAACGATATTGCCAAACCCTCGATTTACGCGATTCTCCGGAACTGATCGCTGAATATCGGAAAAGACATAGCCAGGCGGAAGCATGGCCCGAAATCCTAGCCGGGATCCGGGAAGTCGGTATTCTGGAAATGGAAATTTATATCTTGGGAACACGACTGTTTATGATTGTCGAAACTCCCCTTGATTTTGACTGGGACACAGCAATGGAACGCCTGAACACGCTTCCCCGCCAACAGGAGTGGGAAGAATATATGGCCATATTCCAGCAAGCCGCTCCCGGAATGAGTTCCGCAGAGAAATGGAAACCGATGGAGAGAATGTTCCATTTGTATAACACTTAAAAAATACCAGAAACAACCATGAAACACCCCAAACAGTCCATCCTCTCGAAAGATGGCATCAGTTATCTTATACCTTTTGTTCTCATTACCTCATGTTTTGCATTATGGGGATTTGCCAATGATATAACCAATCCGATGGTAAAGGCATTCTCCAAGATTTTCCGGATGAGTGCTACCGACGGAGCATTAGTACAGGTTGCCTTCTATGGAGGGTACTTTGCAATGGCTTTCCCGGCTGCCATATTCATCCGCAAATATTCCTACAAAGCCGGTGTTTTGTTAGGACTGGGAATGTATGCTTTCGGAGCATTTTTATTCTTCCCCGCCAAAATGACGGGAGAATATTATCCGTTTTTGATTGCCTATTTCATCCTGACCTGCGGATTGTCCTTCCTCGAGACAAGCTGTAACCCGTATATTCTTTCTATGGGAACGGAAGAAACAGCTACCCGGCGTTTGAACCTTGCACAGTCTTTCAATCCGATGGGGTCACTTCTCGGAATGTATGTAGCCATGCAGTTCATTCAAGCGAAGTTACATCCGATGTGTACCGAAGACCGTGCATTGCTTAACGACAGTGAATTTCAAGCAATTAAAGAAAGTGATCTTAGCGTCCTGATTGCTCCTTATCTCATTATCGGACTTATCATTGTGGCTATGTTACTTCTGATACGATTCGTCAAGATGCCGAAAAATGGAGATCAAAATCATAGAATAGATTTCTTTCCTACACTGAAACGCATTTTCACCCAAACGCGTTATCGTGAAGGGGTAATTGCTCAATTCTTCTATGTAGGCGCGCAAATTATGTGCTGGACTTTCATCATTCAGTATGGAACACGCTTGTTCATGTCACAGGGCATGGACGAGAAAAGTGCGGAAGTGCTATCACAACAATATAATATCATAGCAATGGTGATATTTTGTATCAGCCGTTTCATTTGCACATTCATTCTGCGCTATCTCAATGCTGGTAAATTGCTGATGATCCTCGCTATCTTCGGAGGTATTTTCACTTTAGGCGTAATCTTCCTTCAAAATATCTTCGGAATGTATTGCCTTGTAGCAGTATCGGCTTGCATGTCATTGATGTTCCCTACCATCTACGGTATTGCCTTGAAAGGCATGGGAGATGATGCTAAGTTTGGAGCTGCAGGCCTTATCATGGCTATCCTGGGAGGTTCTGTTCTTCCACCGCTACAGGCAAGTATCATTGACCTGAAACAAATCGCCTGGTTGCCGGCTGTCAATGTTTCATTCATTCTACCCTTCATCTGCTTCCTTGTAATCATCGGTTATGGTTACCGTACAGTGAAAAGAAACTGGTAAAAAACAAACTTAAAAATAGTGACGCTATCCCATCATGATACCGTCACTATCCCACTCATATGGTGACGCCATCCGCAGTGGATAGCGTCACTATTTTATTCATCTTTTTTTCATAAACAATTCCCTTTTGACAATGCCATATATAGATGCGACAAAGTGAAGAATGTAGCTAATTCCACATTTAATAATCTCAAACAAACAGGGTAGCAATAGCTTTCTGCTGTGTTGGCATATCCTGCCGAACAATATATTGATGTTAATTTTCAGGTAGATCCTTCGTTGATTAGGTTATTATAACGCGCGTCTCAGCACCAATTATGCAATACTGGACGCTAAATATTATAAGTTTTATACAATTCCCCAAAGCAAACGAAGGAAAATTGTTGCAACCAAGCGAATGGTATCATGTAGCCGTGACTTATAACACCGAAGCAAAGACTTTATGTTTAAAATAGGACACTCCTATGGTGAGCCAGAGAATATGACTCGTCAATTAAATGGTGAAATCTGCGAAGTACGCATATGGAACGTAATACGTTCACAAGAAGAAATTTACAAGAATATGTATGATGTCGATCCTCAAACTACAGGTTTAAAAGCCTATTGGAAGTTTAATGAAGGCAAAGGGGATATAGCGAAAGACTATACAGAAAACGGCAATGATGCAAAAGCATATACTAAAGCTATTTAGCCGGAAGACATTGAAGTGACACAAAAAAACAAAGAATAATAACTACCTAAAATTTTCAACCTAAAACGCTGCCACATTTTTACTCCTACTTTAAGTTACATAAAAGGGAATACTAAAATATGACAGCGTTAATAATTAACTCTCTACTATGGAATAATTTAAATTGCCTTCTGATGAATTTGTCAAATATGCACAGATTCATTCACAAAAAATATAAACTCAAAGAGTAGCCATTATCTAAAAAAAAGTCGTAGCTTTGCAATAACCTAAAAATTAAATTGATATGGAACAACAAGACAAATATGTACGCTTTGACTGGGCTGTGAAAAGACTTCTCCGCCAAAAAGCAAATTTCGGCGTATTAGAAGGTTTCTTGACTGTCCTTCTCGGTGAAAACGTGAAAATCATAGAGATATTGGAAAGTGAAAGCAACCAACAAACAATCGATGATAAATTCAACCGGGTAGATATTAAAGCCAGAAACAGTAAAGACGAAATCATTATTGTAGAGATCCAAAATACACGGGAGCTCTATTATCTGGAACGTATCTTATACGGAGTGGCAAAAGCAATCACTGAACATATTTCTTTAGGAGAACGCTACTATGCGGTGAAAAAAATATACTCTATCAGTATTCTATACTTCGATATCGGCAAGGGAGAAGATTATTTGTATCATGGACAAAACCACTTTATCGGAGTACATACAGGAGACAGACTGGAAGTAACTACTAAAGAAAAAGACGCCATCGTCCATAAGATTCCGGCAGAAATCTTTCCGGAGTATTTCTTGATTCGTGTGAATGAATTCGATAAAGTGGCTGTCACTCCATTGGAAGAGTGGATTGAATACTTGAAAACCGGTTGCATTCGCCCCGATACAACAGCCCCTGGTCTGGAAGAAGCACGCCAGAAACTTATCTATTACAATATGTCCAAGGAAGAAAGACATGCCTACGACGAGCACCTTAGTGCCATCATGATACAAAATGATGTATTAGATGGAGCAAAACTGGAAGGGCGTATGGAGGGACGCATGGAAGGAAAAATGGAAGGAAAAATGGAAGAAAGATTAGAAATTGCTAATAATTTAAAGTCATTAGGAGTAGACATAACAGCCATCCATAAAGCTACCGGACTATCACCGGAGGAGATTGAAAAGTTATAAACAATCAAAGGCTATATATTAAATTACAAACAAGAGTCGTGTGAGAAAATCATACGACTCTTGTTT
>NZ_JAJKHN010000105.1:0-19837 GCF_020982715.1 Bacteroides sp. 1_1_30 | reverse complement strand
TATACCATTCTTTATGTTTAGATTATGCAAACTGACAGTGTGAATTTAACATATCCACAGGGTTTTCGGACTGACCCGATATAATAGGTTGGTATTTTCTTACATAGCCGTCCCGATTTCGTCCCGGCAACTAAATAAAATTAAAGGGTAACTTACTGTAATCCAGAAAGCTACCCTTTATTTTGTCGGAATGAGGCGACTCGAACGCCCGACCCCTACGTCCCGAACGTAGTGCGCTACCAACTGCGCTACATTCCGATTGCTTAAGAAGTGGTGCCACCAGCAACCGAAAGTCGGCTTGTATAGCACTATTTCTCAATAAGTTATATCTTTATTACGATGTTAGTCCCTTGAATAAGGTTTTCACAACTTTGCACCGTTCAACACAAGTTTGTGTCTTAGGTTCGATTTCTGCGTGCAAAGGTAGATATTTATTTGGAATTATCAATATTTCCAAGAACTTTTTTTGTATTTACTGCTAAAAGTCTGTTTGAATTTTGTTCAGTATTCTTTTAGGAGTTGTTTTGAGGATTTTTCTCTGTATCATTAAGAAGAATTGCAGGCTATGTGACGGAAGGTTTTCAATATCCATGAAGTATATAGAAAGAACTTTAGTCGAAATGTCAGGTATCAATTTTCCCAATAGATTGAATCGTAAAGGAGTATTTTTATCGAGTAATATGTATAACTACATAAACCCCACTGGTTTCGAAACGTGCAGCCACATTACAAATAGGGTAAATTTCAATAATGGATTGTTTTGATGAAAAAAACTCTTCAATATTAGACTTACTGACATAGGGCTGTCATAGAAGACGCTATCTTTGTATCAAAAAGTATTCAACTTAATATTATAGAATATGAAAAGATTATTTTTATGCTCATCATTTGCTGATGTTGCTAATCTATTTGTCGATTGTGCCAAAGAAGATTTGCAAGGGAAAATTATAGCTTTTATACCAACTGCAAGCCTTACAGAACCAATACGATTCTATGTAAAAAAGGGGAAAAAGGCTTTAGAAGAAGCAGGAATGATTGTTGAAGAAGTCGAGATTACCCAACTGCCCAAAGAGGAAATATCTTCTATATTACATAAATGCGATTATATCTACATAACAGGTGGAAATACATTTTTCCTTTTGCAAGAGTTAAAAAGAAAAGGTGTTGATAAAATTATATCTAAACAAGTGAAATTGGGTAAACTGTATATTGGGGAATCTGCCGGAGCAATAATAGCCTCTCCCGATGCAGAATATATGAGAAGTGTGAATTTTGATCCAATAGAAAAGGCTCCTGAATTGAAAGACTGTACTTCTTTAGATTTGGTCGATTTTTATACGATTCCCCATTATGGAAATTTTCCATTCAAGAAAAAAGGTGAAAAGATAGTTCAACTATATAATGAGAAGTTGCAGCTTATTCCTATAAGTAATAAACAAGCTGTTATTATTGAAGATTCAAATATTCAAATTAAAGATGCAAAATGAATAGAATAGACCGTATTTCTGCTATATTGATTCAGTTACAATCGTACTCGTTAGTGAAAGCACAGCAAATTTCAGAACGTTTTAATATAAGCATTCGCACTGTATATCGAGATATAAGAACATTGGAAGAGGCAGGCATTCCTATCATAGGAAATCCCGGTATTGGTTATTCACTTGCAGAAGGATTCAAATTATCTCCTCTAATGTTTACTCAAAAAGAGGCTTTGTCCTTTTTGATTGCAGAGAAATTAGTACATGAACTAACTGATTCAAATAGCAACGAACATTATAAGTCTGGAATAGAAAAGATTAGGTCTGTCATGCGTTTTGCAGACAAAAATATGTTAGAAACAATGGAAAAGTGCATGTCTGTATTGGATACTTATAAATCATCTACCTATAAACCTGATATTCTTTTACTTATTTTACAAAGTATATACCAAAAAAGAATTATTGAAATATCTTATTTGGGAAGTAATGCGTTAAGTGTTTCAGAACGAAAGATTGAAGCTGTTGGAATTTTCTTTTCGAGAACTAACTGGTATCTAATAGGCTTTTATCTTCCCAAAGAAATCTATCTTACATTTCGGATAGATAGAATTCAAAAAATGCACATTCTTAATGAATTACAATCACGGGAACATCCTCCTTTGGAAAAATTCATACGCGAGTTTTATGATAAAGAAAAATTACATGAAATCGTTATAAGAATAGAAAAGAATAAAACCTCCATAATGAATGATGATAAATATTATTACGGATTAACATCTGAGAAAGAGATAGGGGATATGTTTGAGCTTCATTTTCTAACATTTTCAATCAGTAAGTTTGCACATTGGTATCTGTCTTTTGCAGATAGTGCAACTATAATAAGACCAGATTCTTTAAAATATGAAGTTAAAAATATTATCAATAACATTTCTATTTGATTGCTGTCAAATAGTATTTTTAATCGACTAAATGAAAAAAATATTCGACCAAAGATTTTTCCGCTTATTGTCGGAATGCTCACAACGTAAAGTGTCTGCATCTGAATTTGCAGAAGCTATCGAAGAATTGGCGACCCATGTAGCCGATTTCAGTATCACAGAACAAGATTATAGCATTTTACTCCGCTATTTCTCTTTTGGTTTGTATCGTCTTAAATCATACCGTGTATGGTTTGAGCAGGAAAAAAATATCCTATTTGCATCTAATTGATGAAGCGATAGGGTTACTGAATACCGAAATACGCCTAATCGAATGGCGTATCAAGTACCCGGAACAGTTGCAGCAACGCACCAACAAACAAGCCCTTTCCCCTCTATATCTCGCTGACAGAACCACTCTTATCAATATCATGGAAATAGTTAGCGGGCTGTTCCTTTCCCAAAAGATTGTGTATCAAAATGGCAAGCCTGTTTATTTAGTGGACTTGACGAAAGCCTTTGAATGGCTTTTCAATATCAAGATAGGTGATTGTTACCAAAAGCATGAGGACGTGATAAAACGAAAGCCGGGCAAGCTGACAGAGTTTCTTAATGGACTGGCAGAGCTTATTCGCAAGGAACATGACAAGAAAGGGTACAGATAACCAACGGCTTACGATTTATTTATAGGGGATTCCATTAGCTCCCCCGTAATTTCTTTGCGTCCGTTTTCTGAACTTTGCTTCATCAATCGATTGACAGACCATAATGTATAATCAGAAAAATGAAGCAATCATGTATATAGACAATGACGATTTCAGCGTATGGATGCAGAAGCTGTACGCCAAATTGGAAGAACTCTGCAAGGATGTACGGGTACTGCGCAATGCCGACAGGGTGCTGCCCGAAGATGACAACCTGCTGGATAATCAGGACTTGTGCCTGCTCTTCAAGGTGAGTATCAAGACCCTGCAACGCTACCGGGCTATCGGTGCGCTGCCGTATTTCACAATCAGCGGAAAAGTGTACTATAAGGCTTCCGATGTCCGGGAGTTCATCAAGGAGCGGTTCAGCGTTACCACGTTGCGCCAGTTCGAGAAAGAACACTGCACGAAGAAAAAGAAGTGAATTAGAAAGCCGGGGCGGTTCTGCTCCGGCTTTGCTTTTGTTTTATGGCTTGCCTAATTTGTCGGCTTCCTCCTTTAGCTGCTCGGCTTGCTCGTTCAACAGCCTTGCCCGTTCCAACGCTTCCGCCTGTTTCCTGCTGCGGTATTCAAAGCCTTTCACCGAATCGGTCAGGCTTCGGATGAAAGCGTTGTCCCGTTCCCGGCTGAACTTCGTTTCCAGCAAATCAAGGCTGCTGCCGTCTGCCTTTCCTTTCATCAGGATATAGCGGTATTTTATATCGTTGTCCTGTAACCGTTGCATCCGTTCCGTAAAACGAATATTCAAGATTAGCGAAATGATACAGATAATAAAACCTGCTGAAAGAAGAAAAAACTTGGGTTTCAGGTAGGGAGTTACCCGATATATCAGTTTGCCGTACCATGAAACGGGCGTTATTTCTCCGGCTGGTGTATCATCAGCCGGGAACAACACCTTTAACCGCTCCTTGAAATATCGGTGCGAGGTCACGATAAGCCCCTTTATATCTTCAAGGTCTTGTTTTTGGTTCTCGGACTGACCTTTTCTGATACTGCCGATTTGGTTTAGAATCTCCTGCACCATGTTTTCAGGAATGCCGGATTTGCCCTGCATTTCCGAAATGCGCTGTTCGATAACGTCCAGTCGGTTAATCGTTTCCTCCCGGCTGGCTGGCGTTACCTGCTTCTCCTGCCGTTCTTTCAGTTCCGTAACCATAGAGAGAAGTCCCTCCAAAATTAAGTTATTTTCCATGTTCCTATAATTTTAAGTGTCGTTTCTTTTTCTTCTTTTTTCTTTCACCGGGATTGTCGGGTGTTTCATCAGCCGGAGAGGACGGGGCGGAGAACAGACCGCCCAAGCCTGTCAGTAACGGACTGTCGGCTTTGCCCAGTGTCTGCGATAGCTCCTGAACAGGTGCGGAAACCGTCTGTCGGTTGTTTCCGGCAGTGTTCAGCCCCGCATCCCCGAAACATTTATCCAGTTTGGAGAAACTGAAACTGCGGTCTATCTCCGAACCCTTGAACGTGTATTCACCTATGGAAAAAGATATGCCCTGCACTTCGCCAGTCTGTCCCCTGTGCTTGAAATGAATCCCGATACCCTTTTCTGCCAGCCGGGTTTGTAACTGCCGCCAGTTCCTTGATTTCCCGATTTCATCCTTTACGGCATTGTAAATCTCGTATTTGGATTTGTCCGGCTCTCTCAAACGGTGCTGTTTTACATGCTCCTTGCCTTTAGCGAAATAAAGCCCGTGTTTGGCTTTCAGCTTCTTGCATACCTGCTCGTTGCGGTACATGTCGTTCCTGTCCGAAATGGTCTTGCCGTTGTTGTCTATACGGTTGAACACGATATGTACGTGCGGATGTTCCCGGTCTTGGTGGCGCACGATGATGTACTGCGTATCGGTGATTTTCATTTCACGCATGTACTCCTGCGCAAGCTGTACCATTTTCCCGTCTGTCAGCTTGGGTGCGTCCACCGGGGAATAGCTTAGCGCAATATGTCCGACCGGCTTTTTCAGGTCGGGGTTCATCCCGGCTTGCAGTATGAAACTGCGTATGATGTCCCGGTTGCTTTCGGCTAATATTCCCTCCGCATGAAGCAAGGCTGCCTGTTCCTTGCCGAGTACATAGTTCACGCAGCCTTTAAATCTGCTTCCCTTTCTTATTTTTCCAATCATCCGACAGTTGGTTTATGATTTCAACAATCCTGTTCTTGAGTTTCACCAGTTCCACCGCTACCAGTGCAAACCCTCCGGCATTCGCCCGGTGCGCCAGCTGGTTGATGTTGTTGGCTTCGCCCGCCAGCTTGCGGATAGTGTCCGCATCCTGCCTGTTCAGCCGGGGCGTTACCTCTGCCGAAACGACCGCCTGCCGGACGTACTCGCTGACACGCAGCCCGGCTTCGGTGGCTCGCTTCCTGATTGCGTAGAACTGTAACTCGGTCAACTTCGTGCTGACTACCCGGTTCTGCTTGTCTATCCGGCTTTTTGCCGGGCGACCTCCCGGTTTGTTCCTTATCCCTGTCATACGTTTTTACTTTTAGGTGGTATCTTAAAAATTGCGACCAACGGGAGAAATTTTCTTTGCTGTCAAGCAAAGCAAGGTGTTTCGGTCTACCGAAACATAACCTTGCTCTCCCTAATCACACAGCCTGCCGTCGGTTCATGCCGCCAGCCTTGCAGGTCACATCCTTAGCCCTCTCTTTCTTTTTTCACCCGGATTTTGTCTGTTATCATGCTCCGGCTGGGGCTTGTCGGTAACTGTCAAATCTTGGGATTGCTTCACTTTAAGGCTACGCAGATAGTCGTTCAGGTCATTGTGACCGCTGTACAGGTGTGATGCGTCACGTACACGCCATTTGTATTCCTGCCTTATGGCTTCAACCGCTTTCCTCCCGGCTTCGTCATTGTCAAGCATACAATGTATATGCCCGTAACCAGCCAGCGGATATAAGGCTTTATCCGTGTTGGCGGTGGAGTTCAGGATAACGTAGTCCTGCCAGTCGGTGCAGGGTATATCCGGGCTTTTCTGTTGCCGGATAGTGAGGAATGAGAGGAAATCCAAAAAGCCCTCGAACACGAAACAGGTATCTCTCGGCTCTCCCTGCTGCCGTATATGGGTGATGTCTTTCGATGTGCTGCCCTTGAAACGGGGATTGCGAAGCTCGTAACCTCCTGAATCATTCCTGAACGCCAGCGCAAAATAAGGCTTGCCACCGATGCGGTAATACATTTCCTGCACGTATGGGGATGCCGTTCCGGGGGAAATCCCCCTTTCCTGCAAATAGCGTATGAGTGCCGGATTCTGTAACGGCTGTATTCTGCGTATCTCTATCGGGCTGGCTGCCTGCCTTTTCGTGTCCCTTTCGGGCAGTTCTTTCCCGTGAAAGGAAAAAGAGGCGGTGTCGCCCTGTTCCAGTCGGCAGATAGCACCGTAGGCGTTGCACTGGTGTTGCTTCATTACAAGGTCGATGAGCGTCCCGCCCTCACCAGTTCCGTAGTCACACCATAAATTGGCGTTATAATCCACCTTGAAACTTGGCGTGTTGTCCTCCCGTAAGGGGCTGCGGTACATCCCGTAGCTTCCCTTTTCCTTGGCTGGCTGGATTCCCAAAGAGTTCAGGTAATCTTTGATACTGATATTGTTGGCTTCCTTGTAGGTCATAATCTTTATTTTTTTATTTAACGATAGTAATAATGAAGCAAGAAGCGAGTAAGAAGAAGTACGGGACACTACTACATCTATCTTTTTCTTTTTCAACGGATTGTAGTACATGTAGTAACATAGTAATTATTTATCCTTTAAAAAAGGAATAAATATATTCTATATATTATATTGCCGTTTTTTCTTTTTCCCGGATTTTCCAAAAGTTTGGGATTCTATCTTACTTCATACTACATAATTGGTAAACTGTTGTTTATTAAATCATTATGTGTATATCAGACAATATGTAGAAGCTACTACATTCCGGTTCTACCCGTAATCATCCCCTGTACGGGAAGCCGGAACGGGCTTTATCCTGTACCCATATACCGGATAATGGTTGTTGTTGATGCGCTTCTGTACCCGCTTGAAACCGATTTTCCGCAATGATTCGCCCAGCCTTTTTTCGGATAGCTGGACGGGGGATATATTACGCAGGTATGCGAGTACCTGTGCCGTTGTCATGAAGAACAGGGCTTCTTCCTCCTCTGTCGGCTTCTCAAAGTATTGTGTCAGCATCTCAAACTCGATTGTCTGTACCTCAAATTCCGCATTTGTCAGGTGCAGTTCTTCAATCTCCGCATCATTGAACCAGTAGCGCACGCCCTGACGGTACAAGTACATGATTTCGGAATAGACGTTATCCATGCGGATGCTTTCTGCCGTGGGCTTGTCTATGTGCAGCACCTCGAACGGCAAAAAACGCCTGCTGCCTGTCGGGTCGGTCAGGAACTCGTTGCCGTTCACCGAAGCCATGAAGCTGGCGAGGTGCGGGTATTCCTCGATGTAAATATCATACGGTCTGCGGTACTTCACCGCCGGAGTGGTGATAAGATTCTTCAATGCGTTCTCGTTCTGCTTGTTGAGTTCCTTTAGCTGGTCGTCAATGTTGATGAACAGGTATTCGGCTATCAGTGTCAGGATATCTTTGCCCTGCGGGTCTATCTTCCCGGTGAACAGGTAGTTCTTAAGCGGTGTCGGGCAAAGGTTGTCCAGCCACCACGATTTGAATTGTCCCTGCCTGTCCCCGGTCAGTACCAAACAAGTATGGTTCTGACACCCCGTGTCGTTCATCGCGTTGGCTACCACACCGATAAGCCATTTCGTGAAATATTCCTCCCATTTGCCGGGGTTGGCTACCTGTACCGTGTTCAGAAGCCTGCCGATATGCCCGTGTTCGGCAGGATTAAGTAAGGGCAGGGCGTTGAAATACTCCTGTATGGGGTGAGCCTTTCTTGCGAAGTCGCTTTCCAGTATCATGCGTATGTTGTCGGTTGAGGTGGCTATGTCAGCCGTTGCGTCCAGCCTGCGCCTGAAAGTGTTCAGGGCGAATTTTGTAACGGGCTGGTACAAGTCCGAAGAACCCGCAGCCCGGTATTCCGTCCGGCTCTTTACGGTGTTGAACCGGAAATCGTACAGGACGTTCAACAGGCTTTCGATGCGCTCGTTCTTCGACTGCCAGCCCTCGATATGCCGTGTTTCATCACCTCTTTTCTTTTTCATCGGGAAGTCTGTTAGAAGCCGGGACATACTGCTGCTGCATCCACTTTTTGAGTTCCTCCATGTCGAAACGCAGGGTACGCCCACGCTTGACGCAGGGTATCAGTCCCTTGCTGGCTAAATGATACAGGTAATTGACCGAATACCCGGTTATGCCGCTGGCAACGGATATTTTGACTAACACAGGCTCTTTTCCGTCCTGCCGTTCTTCGGGCTGTGCGCCCATGACCGGGGCAATCATCTTTTCGATGTTCTCCAGCCGTTTGAAAATTTCTTCGAAAGGATTATTCATAGGTGCTTGTTTTTTGAATTAGCACCACAAATAAAATAAGAAAAATCGGTAAAAAACAAAGCGTCAGCCGTTTGGAATCGCTTTGCTGCGCTCTGCACCAAATTAATGTCGGTAAATAGAAAACGGCTTTGTGTTCATTACCTTACTAATAAGTAAGTGGGGGAAACCGGGATTTCTGTTCTCTTATTGTTTCTTTCCTGCTCGTTTGGGGCAGTGGTGGACATTTTTGGACACGCAAGGTCATTTGCGGACAGAAAGAAACAACCTGTCATTCAGTCTTATATATTTGCACCAGTGAAGAAAAACGGAGTATTGATAATAATAAATATATCGGTTATGGAAATAGTGACGATTGAAAAGAAAGCTTTTGAATTTTGGAAACAGAGGTTTGAAAATTTTGTGGGGCGTGTGGATGCGCTCTGTGTGCCTTTACGCAGGAAGCGTGACAAATGGCTGGATAACTGCGAGACCTGCCGTTTGCTGAATGTTTCAGCCCGGACGATGCAGACCTACCGTGACACGGGGAAACTGCCTTATTCGCAGATTAACAATAAGATTTACTATAAGGCTTCGGACGTGGAAACATTTCTGCTTAGCCAAGTAAGGGACAATTCTAAAAAGTAGGCGTATGGATTTGATAACGAAAGATTCCGAAACCACGCTGGTACTGTTTTCCTCCCTTGACAGGGTGCTGGAAAACGTGGAGTACGTGGTAATGAACTATCGCCCGGTATTGAACGGTGAACACTACCTGACGGGCGAGGAAGTATGCAGACGGCTTTGCATCAGCAAACGGACGTTGCAGGATTACAGGGACACGGGACTGCTGGGATATGTGCAGCTTCCGGGAAAAATCATCTACCGGGAAAGCGAGATTTTAGACCTGCTGGAAAGGTATTACAGAAAATGAAATCTTGAAAACGTGAAATCTTGTTTTCTGTATTTATTGTTTGATTAATTAAAAGCCAGCAATCATGGTTTCTTGAAAACTATGTTGCTGGCTTCTTCATGTTTATGCGGATAGTCTTTTCAATATCTTGTTAATTTTGAATTTTTATGAATGCTTTCCCATTTTGATTCTCTATAATTTTCATTGCAGGTGTTGATGAAAATGTATGAGTTGTAGCATGAAACACAGACAGAACTAAATCTTGTAATTGAGAGTCTTTTTCAAGATATTCTATTTTTAACCCTTTTGATTCTGCTTTTTCACGGGATATATGGCGACCATGACTTTTAAAGTTATCGTGATTAGCCAAAAAAGATGCTATATTCTCTATAATAGGAGCTTTGACATCTGGAGCTTCTGTTTTGAACATGAATCTATTAAGCCAATCTCTAATTAAGTTTTCAGACATTTTGATATAATTTTCACATTGTGTAATGACAGAAGGACCATATTGATTAAGTAATATAGCCCATGCTTGTTTATTGGGTTCGTTTACTTCTTGTAATGCTTTATAGAATTGGTCAATTATTGCTTTTGCTGGATTACTTGTGGGACCGTTAGGACTATTAATAATCAACTGTGGGTCTACGGGACCTATATTAGAATGTTTTCCCATGACAATACTAGCTCCTGAACATGCAATCATTGTGGCAGCAGACATTGCTATTTGGGGAATAATAACTCTTACTTCAGGAAATTGAGCATGCAAATATTCGACAATACCTTCTGCTGCTTCGGGAGAACCTCCCGGACTGTGTATAATTAAATCTACAGGCTTTTTTTCAAGTCCGTATGAAACTTCCATCATTCCTTGCACATCTTCCTCTGTTACCGAAAGTAATTCGGGAGCTCCACCTTTTTGGGTAAAAGCAGTTGCGTACAAAATAATATTTCTGTTTGTATATTTAGATAGTTCAGAAAGGTATTTGCGTCGAATAAAATCAAAAGGAGCAGAATTCCCTTGGGCACTTTCGACTTTTAATTCTGTTAATATTTCACTCCATGTTGGCATAATTGATTCGGTTTAGATTTAATGTTATATTCAATTGAAGAATTTGCAGAAACAGTGTCACTGACGGTTTTATAACGAGTTCCACTAGTTATTTCCCATTTTTGTTTTTCTTGCTCTTGCAATATTTGATATATCGCAGGATTATTTACTTTTAAGTTTTCTATGATTCTGTTCATGGCTGTTATAACGATTACTTTAAATGCAAATATAGGCCTTTTTCCTTTTAAAAGTTTACAATTCAGCATTAAAGTTGCTGAAAAATGATATTTTTCTCTCTACGTATTGCATATCCCTTAGTATCGTTTGGTCTAATACCTTTGCGTAGTGCTGCGTCATTCGGGTGGATGAATGCCCCAGCATTTTAGCCACGTTCGGCAGTGACACGTTGTTAGCCAGCGCAATAACCGAAGCGAAACTGTGCCGGGCTGTGTGCGTGGTCAGGTTCTTTTTAATACCGCAAAGGTCGGCAATCTCTTTCAGGTAGCTGTTCATCTTCTGATTGCAGGGAACGGGCAACAAAGTTCCTTTATCCATGCAGTAGGGGTTATCCTTATACTTTTCAAGTATCTGTTTGGGAATGCTCAAAAGCGGGATGTTACAGAGGTTGTTTGTCTTTTCACGGGGTTTCACTATCCACAGGTTGCCGTTGCTGTCCTCTGAAACGTGTTCGGGGCGTAAGTTATACACGTCTATGAATGCCAGCCCGGTATATACGCAGAAGATAAAAACATCCCGTACCAGTTCCAGCCGTTCAATCCTGAACTCTTTCTGCCATATCCGGTTTATCTCGGCTTGGCTTAGGAACTGTTTGTTTACCTCCACCTCGTGAAACTTGATTCCTGCAAACGGGTTCTTTGTCAGCCACTCGTTGGCAATGGCAAGGTTTATCACTTTCTTAAAACATTTCATGTACCGGATAACGGTATTCTGTGCGCAATGCTTCTCCGTCTTTAGGTATAAATCGAATTTGCGTACCAGTTCCCCGTTTACCTCACGCAGTAACATATCATCTACCTTGTAATCCCGTTTAACCAGTTCCATGAGGTATTTAAGGCAATTGTCGTAACGTCTTACGGTGATGTCGGCATAGTCCGTCCCGATTAGCTTCCGGCAGTTGTCATTATGTTCCTTGAATACATTATACAATGTCTTGAAAGTTTCGTCCTTTCCCTGATAGCGGTTCACTATGGCACGTGCGGAGATAATCTTTCCCTCCAGTTCCAAGTCTTGGTAAATCTGATAGAATTTCACACGCAGGGCGTCAATGTAATGGTTAAGTTCTACGGAGTTTCGGTCTTTGCCTGTCGACTTCTCTTTTTCCTGCGACCAAAGTGGGACTTTTACACTCCGCTTTAGTTGAAGTTCCACGTATAGGCGGTCATAAGTGACACGCACACGCACGGGTGCTTCCCCGTTTTTTAACAGTTTGCTACGCTTGATGAAGAACAACACGCTGAATCTTTTTCTTTCCATACGGCTCAATTTTTAATGATACAAAGTTAGGAAATCGAACCGAGAACCCTGTTATGTAAAATAGTGCAACGTGCTGTAAAAGAATGAAGTAAATACCTCGCAGTGGAACATTTCGGGCTTTTAAAAACAGTCCCTTGAATAAGGACGTATGGTTTGCTTCAATCCCACTAATTTTGCCTATTCTTGGAAAAGGAAAATCCCCGAACTTCTTTGAAATTCAGGGATTTACATCGTTTTGCCTTCTTAAAAAGTGGTGCCACCAGGAATCGAACCGGGGACACAAGGATTTTCAGTCCTTTGCTCTACCAACTGAGCTATGGCACCTTTCTCGTTTGCGGGTGCAAAGATAAGTATATTTTTTAATACCGCAATAACTTCGCGGGAAAATTTCGCCAAATTCTGACCGATGAAAATATTAATGTATTTGTGTTAGAATAAATATGTAGATAACTCATTATTTATGCAGCATATTTTATAAATTTACGCACTGAAACTATCAAAACATTATAAACACTCTAATCCTATGTCATCACTGGCAATTATCATTATAATAGTTCTATCAGCTACCCTCATTTATGTGTGGGCAAAGTGCCAGTCACTTCAAAAAGAGGTACATTCGAAAGAAAATAAAGAGAATGAACTTAAGAAGTTGGCTTTGGTTTTGCAGAACATCAATGCCTACTTCTTATTGATTGACAAGGATTTTGTAGTCTGTGACACCAATTATTATTCTTTGAACCGTCTGCCTGTTCAGGTAGGTGGAGTTACAAAAAGAGTGGGGGATTTGTTGCATTGTAGAAACGCGATAGCAGCCGGTGAATGTGGTCAGCACGAACAGTGTAAACTATGTTGTATTCGTGCGTCTATCGGTAAGGCTTTTTATAAGAAAGCAAGTTTTAAGAATCTGGAAGCTTCGATGAAGTTGTTGAGTGAGGATGAAATGACAGTGACTCCTTGCGATGTATCAGTATCGGGTACTTATTTGAATATTCATGGCCAAGATTATATGGTGTTGACTGTTTATGATGTGACAGAACTGAAAAATGTGCAAAGGTTACTGACCATTGAAAAAGAACATTCCATCTCTGCCGAGAAATTGAAATCTGCCTTCATTGCTAATATGAGTCACGAAGTTCGTACACCGCTCAATGCTATTGTCGGATTTTCCGGTTTGATGGTGTCGGCTTCCGGCGAAGAGGAAAGAAAAATGTATGCTGATATTCTCGCAGAGAATAATGAACGATTGTTGCGCCTGGTGAATGATATTTTCGATCTTTCTCAAATAGAGTCGGGGACGATAGATTTCGTTTATACGGAGTTTGATGTCAATGATTTGTTGAGAGAGTTGGACGGAATATTTAAGACGAAATTGAATAACTCGTCGGTAAAATTGATTTGTGAGGCGCATGTACAACCTATTATAATGTATTCGGAACGGGAACGTATCATTCAGGTATTGTCTAACCTCTTACATAATGCGATGAAATTTACTGCGTCGGGTGAAATCCGTTTCGGGTGCCGCCTGGAAGGAATGGAAGAAGTTTACTTTTTTGTGTCCGACACAGGCATTGGTATACCGGAAGAGGAACAGAAAAAGATATTCTCACGTTTCATAAAACTTGATCGTGAAATGCAAGGAACGGGACTTGGGTTGACTCTTTCGCAAACGATTATCCAAAACCTGGGTGGAAACCTCGAACTCGATTCGAAGGTCAACCGGGGATCTACTTTCAGCTTTGTGTTGCCGAGGGTGATTAAGCCGGAATTGATTAAGCCACAGCCATAAAGTAAATCGCCCTTACTACAGTTGTGAAGTGTATCTCAAAAGTGTTAAATCTGACTTTTGGAGATGCTTCACTTGACTGTAGTGAGGGTGATTTTATAAATTCAAGGCTTTTCGAATTGTCTTGAACTTCTTGATGAACAGGATGAATGTTTAGTCTTTACGACTTAGGTGCATCCTTATCTTTGTCTCCGGTTCCCGGAGATGCTTTGCTGGCAGAGGAACTTCCGAAGGAAGCTGAACCGGAGGATGCTGTGCCTGAAGTTGCTGCATTAGAAGCGGTTGCACCGGGGGTAGCTGTGCTTGCCCCAGTTGTTCCTCCTGTGTGTGCAGAAGTTGCATTAGCAGGACGCGGAGCATTAACGCTGCTTGCACTAACATTTGCAGTGGCAGGTTGAGCCTGAACTTCCCAATGGAACGGTTCGAAATTGGAATTAGGATCTACCCAAGATGGTTTCTTGGAAGCGTAGATAATAAACGGAGCAACGACAACGATAATTGCACCGATAATTAGTACGGAGAACCAAACGGTGTTGCTACCGGTAGAAATCTGGCTGGGCGGGATGAAGCTAAGAATAAAGGCAAGTAATGATCCGCAGAAGCCAAGACCGCCAACAAACCACATCAGGCCGTTGCCGGATTTACCGATACGGAACGGACGGTTGAGTTTCTTCATCTTATAACGCAATGCGATAGCTCCGGAGAACATCAACAGGTACATAATCAGATAAAGAATAACTGTCAGCTGTGACAGAATTTGATAGAAACTCTGTACGGAAGGCATAACAACAAACAACAAACTTAATACGGTTACAGCGATACCCTGTACGAACAAGATATTCTTTTGTACACCCAGCTTGTTTGTTTTCTGGAAGAACGGAGGCATATAACCGGCTTTACCTACGGCAAATATACCTTTGGACGGACCGGCAACCCATGTCAATACACCAGCCAATACACCGAAAGCAAGAGCGACCGCAATGATTGGTGACAACCAGGAAGCATGAATATATTTGAAATAGTTGTCGAAACCGACGAGCAGGCTTTGAGTCAGGTTGATGTCTTTAGCAGGGATAATCACACCTAATGCGAAAGTACCCAGAACGAAGATCAACACTGTGATAAGCGCACCGATAAATACGGCTTTCGGATAGTTTTTAGAAGGGTTATCTACGTCTTTTACGTGGATACCGCCCATTTCCATACCGGCATAAAACAAGAAGATACTGGCAGCAAGAACGACATTATCGAAGTTGGTAAAGTCGGGGAAGAAGCTACTGTTGAAATCCATATTGGAATGTCCGCCCGTTGCCAGGTAAATGATTCCTAAGATAATCAACAATCCGGCCGGGATAATGGTACCGACCATACCACCGATTTTGGCTACTTTACCTACCCAGCTCATACCTTTCAGGGAGATGAAAGTGGCCAGCCAATAGATGATAAGTACGACGACGAGCGTATAATACTTATTGTTTGCCAGTGACATGTCATGTACGTCATTCATTCCGATGAAAGCGATAGATACGGCACCAAACGTTAATACTGTCGGATACCAGATCGTACTTTCGATCCATTGCACCCAGATGGCGAGGAATCCCAGTTTCTTGCCGTAGGCCTCGCCTACCCACCGGAATACACCACCCTGCTTATCCTGAAACATTGCTGCCAACTCGGCTGCAACGAGCGATGTAGGGATTAGAAAGACAATAGCTGCAAAAAGATAATAGAAGGCCGAACTCATTCCGTATACGGCCTCGGCTGGTAGTCCACGCAAGGATACTACTGCCGTAACATTCATGATAGCAAGGGTAAACACACCCAGCTTCACTGCATTTTTAATATTTGCCATAAGTTAAGGTTTTAAGTGAAAAATATTTTAAAGTCAGTGTTATAACAACATTTTGCGCGAGATGTTTCCGCAATCTCTTTCAAAGTTCGTTAATTAACATCGCCGGAACGGGATATTGCAACCCCCGATTTACCTGTTTCGGAACAATTACTTTTCTCGATTGTTTCTAAACAATCTAAATTATATGTGAACCATTTTATTATAAACTAAGTAGTTATGAAATCAGCGTTTTCAGATTTTATTTCCGGAAAAAAGGGGATTTATGGTATTCTTCACATTATTATATTAATAATGTCTCTTTTTCTGGTTATCAGTATCTCGGTGGATACTTTTAAGGGAATTCCGTTCTATACACAGTCTTCTTACATGAAGGTACAGCTATGTATCTGCCTTTGGTTTCTTTTCGATTTTGTGTTGGAGTTCTTTTTGGCAAAACATAAAGGACGCTATCTGCGGACACACTTTATCTTTTTATTGGTGGCCATCCCTTATCAGAATATCATCGCATATTATGGATGGACGTTTTCGGATGAGATTACCTACCTGCTTCGTTTCATTCCTTTATTAAGAGGAGGATATGCGCTTGCTATTGTGGTCGGCTGGCTGACTTACAACCGGGCTTCGAGCCTGTTTGTCTCTTATCTGACGATGTTGCTGGCAACAGTGTATTTCTCCAGTCTGGCATTTTTTGTGCTCGAGCATCGGGTGAATCCATTGGTGAATGATTATGGAGATGCCTTGTGGTGGGCTTTTATGGATGTCACTACCGTGGGGTCGAATATTATAGCGCAGACCGTGACCGGACGCGTGCTTTCCGTTTTGCTGGCTGCCTTGGGTATGATGATGTTTCCTATCTTTACGGTTTATATTACAAATCTGATTCAACAATCCAACAAGCGTAGAAAGCAATATTACGAAGAGGAGGAACAACAGAAAAAGGCTTCCGCCCAAAAGGAATCGGCAGAAAAAGCTGTCGTACAGAAGGTTAATACATAATATGCTTGTGTGGCGGATAAAAACAGATAGAATGAGAGAAATTGTAATGTGTTGAAAATCAGCTTAGAAATACTTTTCTTAATAGTATTATTACTTTTCTTTATAAGCATGGAAGGAAAAGGGGAGGAAAAGTGGAATAACTTTCTATCTTTGTAGAAAAGAGACAGAGGCAAACAGTTGTTAGTTGCTGTCTCTAAATGAAGAAGTTCCACCTTATCCGGGTGAATAATAGTGACACTGATATACTCATTTTAATAACTGGAGTTGCATAGGGGTAAATTTAATTTGTTGTATTTGATAATTAATACCGTTTGTATTGAAAACACTGGTGGGGAGTCAAGCGGGAAATCAATGGGATAAGGAGGAATAGAAAAAGGTTACTATCGGGAGATAGTAACCTTTACCTACTTATAAAAGAGATCGAGAGAGTTTTTAGTCAACAACGGTGATATGGTTGTTGCTAAACACATTTAATTCCAGCTTGTTCATGATGTATTGAATAGCTAACTGCGCTTTCACGGAGTTGCCCGATCCATCCAAAGGAGGAGCAAAGGCGGCAATACCGAACTGTCCGGGCAGTACCCCCATCACACCACCGCCTACACCTGTCTTGGCAGGAATACCGGAAGTGTACATCCAGTCGCCGGTATGTTCATAGAAACCTACTGCGGCAATCATGGCAGTGATTTTAGGAGCCAGCGTGGCATCAAAAACTTCTTTCTTAGTCACCGGATTTACACCACCGTTGGCGATTGTGCCGGCTGCAATGGAAAGCTGCAATGCAGTCACTCCCAATGAGCACTGACGGGTGTAGAGGTCTAATGACATATCCGGATCATCATAAATCCGATTATAATTTTTCAGCAACCATGCGATAGAACGGTTGTTGAAGTTGGTATCCGATTCGGACTTGTACAATTCATCAATCAACTGTGGGGCGCTGCCGCATAAATCGGTCACGTTTCCTACGATGGCATCCCATTTCTTGGCAGAGTCGCCAATGGGCTGCACCATGCTGCAGGCGGAGATGGCTCCGGCGTTTACCAGCGGAGTAGACGGATGGTCGTTCTCCAGCAAGATGGCGATAATTGAATTGAAAGGTAAGCCTGTTGCATCGGCTCCAATCTTGTCCAGGATTTCTTTGGCACCATATTGGCGCAGTGCCAGAATAGCCGTATGTACTTTGGATACGGATTCTATACCGAAGCGGTAGTCAGTATCTCCCACATGGATGGTCTGCCCGTTGAGCAGGCAGACACTGATTCCAAAGAGATCTTTGTTGACATTTGCCAGGTAGGGGATATAGTCGGCGTTCTTGCCGCCGGTATTAGTCTTTACCTGATCGTATGCCTCCTGTACCACTTCTTTCAATTGAGCGAGTGTTACTTTTTTATCCATAGATCTTTTTTATTTTTTTACGGTTTTACGACGACCACCATGGTTGAACATCTTAGCTTCTACCGGAAGATTCTTTTCTTGAGCCATACGGGTAGGGGTAGGATATTCCAGTTTTTCCAGTTCGGTGATGGCGTTGTTGATGTCGCCCAGTAGCATATCTGCCATATCGCGGCTGAATCCCTGACGGACAACGACACGCATCACTACATAATCTTCCAGTTTGGAAGGCAAGGTGTAAGCAGGAACCATCCAACCGTGTTGGGATAGTTTGTCTTGCAAATCGTACAAGGTCCATTTGGCGTTCTTTGCATATTCCGGTTTCAGATACCAGATGAATAATGGGTTCACAACATCATTAGAGTAGTTGACAAACGGAACCATCTTGGCTATTTCGCTGTGGATATATTTAGCAATTTGCAGGGAGTTGTACTGCACTTCTTTGTATCCCTGGAATCCTAAACGGATGAATTGATAATATTGCCCTAGGATTTGTGCAGCCGGACGAGAGAAGTTCAAACCTACCTGTGTAATGTTGGCACCCAGATAATTTACGCTGAATGACATTTCTTCGGGCAGATATTCTTTGCCTTTCCAGCAAACCCATCCGAGTCCCGGATATACCAAACCAAACTTATGGCCGGATACGCTGATAGAAAGTACCCATTTCAAACGGAAGTCCCATTTCTTTTCCGGATACAGGAACGGAAGGATGAAACCACCACTGGCGGCATCTACGTGGATAGGAATGTCATAACCGGTCTTGGCATTGTAAGCATCCAGTGCTTTGTCCAATGCTTCGACGTCATCATTCAGTCCAGTCCATGTAACACCCTGGATAGGCACGATACAGATGGTGTTTTCATCACACATTTTCAAAGCTTCTTCGGGGTCAAGAGTGGTTTTTTCGAGTGTCAAAGGCACTTCACGCATTTCAATCTGCCACAACTGTGCAAACTTTTCCCAAACAACCTGGAAACCTGTAGAAATAACAAAGTTTGGTTTATCAAACGGTTTGCCCTGTGCTTGTCTTTTCTTACGCCAACGCAACCAGGCAGCTACACCACCCAACATACATGCTTCCGAAGAACCGATAGCCAGCGCACCGGTTTTCCAAGTGTCTTTTTCAGGAGAGTTCCACAAGTTGGCAACGATGTTGATACATTTACCGTTCATCACTGCGATACGCGGATATTCTGTTTCATCAATGTAGTTGATGTTAATGGCCTCATTCATCAGCTTAGTGGCGTATTCATCCATATAAGTAGTCACGAAAGTAGCCAGATTCAAACGTGGTTGGGTTTGAGCAAATGTTTCATCTTTCACCATTTGATAGGCGACTTCAGGAGTAGTAGGTCCATCAGGTATTTTCTCTATCGGAGAGGGTTGTAACATTCTGTCTGAACCAAATACATCGGTTTTTGCATCACCTTTTCTGAAATTTAAATCTTCCATACTAATTTGTTTTTTTAAAGGTTTAGGGCGATGGGGATTTTCCCCGTCGAATTTCCCACAACAACAGCAGATAGTTTTGAAAGTTTCCGGGTTTTACATTATTTGGCGTTTATTAAGGAGGAGGATGCCCTTATTGAAACGTGCCTATTCACCACGGAGGACGCAGAGGACACAAAGGTGAATCTTGGTCATTTCCGTGCAGAAATGAGCTAAATGATAATTTTGCGGAGTGCCCTGAAAGGGCTTAATTATATAGTGTAGGGCAACGCCCTACGTAAAAACGACAATCTGAATTTGCGCCCTGAAAGGGCATAATTGTATACAGTTCCGCCCTTTCAGGGCTTGTGGCTGGTGTGTCTTTTTCGTAGGGCGTTGCCCTACGCTAT
>NZ_JAJKHN010000104.1:0-20296 GCF_020982715.1 Bacteroides sp. 1_1_30 | reverse complement strand
TGTGTATAAGAGACAGATAATACATTTGCATATATTCAAACCAATATAATACAATTATGAATAAAATTACCATTTTTTCATTAACATTACTTTTCGCTCTAATTTTACCTTTATTTGCAAATGCACAGGTAACAGTGAAAGGTATTGTAACTGACGAAAGTGGGGTACCATTAGTAGGCGTATCCGTCCGCTATAAGGAGCTCCCCCAAGTCGGTGTTACCACAGATATTGATGGTAAGTTTTCCATCAAAGAGATGAAAGAAGGCAAGACACTTGTTTTTTCTTACATTGGCATGAAAAATGTAGAGCACTTATTGAAAGGAGCAACACCTTTTATCAAAATTAAAATGGAATCTGCAACAAGTGAACTGGATCAAGTTGTCGTTACAGGTTATACCCAAACTACTTTTAAGAAAATGACTGGTTCTGTCGGAATTATCTCGGCCGACCAGTTAAAAGACCAAGCCCAACCAACGGTAGACGCCCTCATGCAAGGTAAAATAGCAGGAGTGGCCGTATCAGCCATATCCGGACAACCTGGTAGTACACAAAAAATACGAATCAGAGGTACCAATACAATCACCGGAGATGGTGAGCCACTATGGGTTATCGACGGAGTTCCCATGCAAAGTGGAAGTACCGATATGCCTACCAGTGCTGAAATAAAATCCGGTCAATTTGACGACTTGTTCATGAATGGTGTCGCTGGCATCAATCCCAGCGACATAGAAAGTATTACTATTTTGAAAGATGCTTCAGCCGCTGCTATTTATGGTTCGCGAGCAGCCGGTGGGGTAATTGTTGTCACCACCAAAAAAGGCAAATCAGGAAAAGCCCAAATAAACTATTCAGGCAATGTATCAGTCACTTTACCACCCCAACGGAACTACTCTTTGATGAATTCACAAGAGAAGCTTGCCTATGAACAGGGATTATGGGATGAATTCTCTGCTCCTGGATTTGAAGCCGGGGCAAATGACTATCCGGTGGTAGGAGTAGTAGGCATCATTCGTGCTGGTAGGGGAAAGTTTGCCGGATGGAGCAAAGAACAACAAGATACGTATATCGAAGAATTAGGTAAAACGAATACCGATTGGTACGATGAACTGTTTCGCAACAGTGTTTCTACCACCCACAACCTATCCATTAATGGTGGTGGAGACAAATACACCTATTATACTTCACTAGCATATACCCGCAACGCTGGTTTATTGAAAAATAATGATTACGACCGTTATAACCTGACAGCTAATCTATCAATGCACCCCAGCCAGAAAGTCAAGATTGACTTTGGGGCATCCATGTCTTATCAATATTCAAAGTCCCCGGCACTGAATAGTCTCGATCCTTTCCAATATGCTTATTTTGCCAATCCATACGAAAGTCCGTATAACGAAGACGGCAGTTACCGGGCAGATGAAACATATTATGCACTAGGAGAATATAACAATAAAAAGACTAGTTCCAAGATTATACCTGATTGTGGATTTAATGTACTTCGCGAAATGGACGAAACTTCTTCACGCACTAAGAATATAAAAACAATGGTTCGTGCAGGAATTGATTACAGCATTATCAACCATTTGCGTTTTGTGGGTCTGGCTTCATATACTTATTCCACCAACCGTCTAAAGGAAATATATGGTAAAAACACAAAAGCAGCTTTAGACAACCGTCTCTCTATCGATAACAATACTAATAAGGAATATGCTTCTATCTTGCAACGCAATGTAGATAATGAGAGCTATATGGTCCGCGGGCATTTTGCTTATGATGATTCTTTTGGAGACCACTCTGTCTCCCTTATAGCCGGTGCCGAATTCCGCGGAAGTAAATCAGACGGTTTGTACAGCAAACGATACGGTTACGACGAAATCACCGGAAATGCCATAACCCCACTTCCTGATGACCCGACAGGAGTAGGCTACGAGAAGCTGAAAGCCTATCTCGCTGCTATTGATGGCTCGAACGGAGAAACATGGAGCGAACAACGCTTTGTCTCTTTCTATGCATCTGCTGACTATTACTACAAAAACAAATATGTACTGAATGTCTCTTTCCGTACTGACGGTAGTTCTAATTTTGGTAGTGACAAACAATTTAATCCTAACTGGGCAGCCGGCGCAGCGTGGAATGTTAGTGAAGAAGATTTCATGGCTTCGCTGAAACCCGTACTGAACAGATTAACACTCCGTATAGCAACCGGATTTACTGGTAACATCAACCGTAGTGTCAGCCCACAAATGATTATCAGTTACTACGATGACTACCGGAATATTTCCAACAATATTTATCATATAGGAAAAGTAGTTAGTCCACCGAATCCCAATCTACGTTGGGAAAAGACGCAAGACGTGAAAGTGGCTCTTGATTTCGGAATGTTTAACGACCGCTTGACAGGTATAGTGGAAGGATACTACCGGAAAAGTAAAGATATTGTAACAGGTGTGCAAGTACTAAGCAGCACAGGATTCACCCAACAGAAATACAATACTGCCAATATTGACAACAAAGGTATCGAAGCTACCCTGAATGGAACTCCTGTTAAAACAAAAGATTTCAGTCTGTCTCTTTCTGCCAACATAGCTTACAACAAGAATAAAGTGACCAAATATAAAGCTTCCTATAGCAGCATGGGATATAATAACTTATGGGAGGGCTATCCTGTAGACGCCATCTATAGTGGGAGATACACAGGTATTGACCCCGAAACAGGATTATATACATACCAGCTGCGTCCCGATGCTGAAATACACACAGCTACCGACTTGAATAAGCCCGATAATTACCGGTATTATCTAGGCACGAGTGAAGCTCCCGTAACCGGAGGATTTAATGTAACCGCCGAATATAAAGGTATTCGCCTTAGCGTAAACGGAACTTTTGCCACAGGAGCCAAAAATTTTGAATTCATCAAGTCGCCAACTTCAGCTAACACCGTAAGCGGTAATGGGGTATTTAATTACACAGAACGTGAACAAGTCTTCCAAAATGATTTGTTCGCACACCATCTGAATGTTCCGAAAGCAGCAGCCGACCGTTGGACGCCCAATAATACAAATGGCACTTATCCGCGCGTATGGAATCCGTTCGGTGAGGTTTACGGATTTGGCTATTATAACCCTATGCACAAAGAAATCACGCATGGAGCTTTCCTTACCAACTTATCTTATGCCAGAATTAAGAGCATCATTTTAGGATATACGCTACCTAAGAAGTTAATAAGTAATTCCGCTCTCTCCAATGTAGATTTCTCTCTGTCACTGAACAACTTCTTCACATTCACCAGCTATTCAGGCATGGATCCTGAAACCCCCGGTGCTACTTATCCGATAAGCCGTTCTGTGATGTTTAGCGTAAATGTTGGATTTTAAATAACAATAAACGATGAAAAATAAACTATTCATATCTATCTATTGTGGTCTAATGATATTGTTGGCTTCCTGCAACAATTACTTAGACGTAAAGCCCAAAGGAAAGATAATTCCTGAAACAGCTGAAGATTTTTCGACCATTATCCATTATTGGTTGGATCAGATAGAAAAAGGAAGAGATGACGTTATCATTCCCAATCCAGAAGTAATGACAACTTTAGAGATGTTTGCCGATGACTTGAATGCAACGCTTGCCAGCAATTTCGGCTATACGAGCATTTATGTGGGAAGTGCCATTAACAAAAATCAGGCCACTTACAAAACACTCTACTCTGTTATCAAAGACTGTAATATGGTTATCGGCAACATGGATGATACGGAATCCGATTTAGCTAGAACCCTATTGGGAACAGCCTGGAGCATTCGTTCTATTTGCTATTATAACCTTATGCAGCGCTACTGTGAGCCATACCAGCCGGAGACGGCAAAAGAGACTCTCGGACTTCCACTTGTCGACGATTTTGATATGGAAGCAAAGCCTGCACGCGCCAATCTGAAAGAAACTGCTGAATTTATAGAAGAAGGATTCCGAAAAGCCCTCTCATATAATGTGTCTAATGAAGACTTTATCTTTACTTCATCCGTAACAAAAGCCTACTTCGCACGTTTCTTCTTTTGGACACAGAACTGGAGTAATGCCATTACCTATGCCAAAGAAGTATTGGAAAAATACCCGATGCTGGAAGCTGACGAATATGTAGAAGCCATTAACCAGAAACAAGCAAAAGCACACAATGTCATTATCCGTTCATTCACCATGGATGATGATATAGGAACCATGAGTTACGCAACTGCACAAGCCGATATAAAATCAAGACCTGTCGACAGAAATTTGGTTGATTTATTTGCAGCCACCGACAATGATGTACGTCGCAGATGCAACTATGATTCCAAACGGATTGTCAATAAAATCATCACCACCAAGTTTCGTAGTGAAGAACTTTGCCTGATTATAGCCGAAGCCCACGCACATCTGAATCAGGAAACAGACGCACTAGGTTATCTTAACCAGCTTCGTTCCAAACGAATCACTCAGAATTATATAGCCTACACAATTGACAATCTCCCAGAAGTTTTCCAACAAAATATAAAAACCGACGCCACTGGGATCCCTTTGACAAAATTGATGTCAGCCATCCTCTGTGAACGCCGTAAAGAATTGTTTGTTGAAGGAGACCGCTGGTTTGAATTAAAACGCAACGGACGTCCGGAATTTTGGGTCGCTGCCAAAGGAAAGAAATTTATCACAGAAAAGTATCTTTATACTTTTCCTATTCCCAAAGCAGACATCAGATTATTTCCTGATTTGCTCATTCAAAATCCAGGCTACATAGAATAATTTATCCATAAAAAACAGAAACAGTTATGAAAAAGATACTATATAGCCTATGTTTCATTCTCACAGGTTCTTCCGCTTTCTTGGTCTCATGTGATAAACCGGAAGAACTGACACCCAAAGTAGATAATACATCAGAAGATTATTTACTTCCCACCGGAAGTATCCTGAATGCACAAGACCGTGAAGAAGTACAAGCATTATGGGATGAATACAACAATGCCATTAACCAATAAAAAGGGATTAAAATGAAAACAAAAATCAGAATAACAGGCTCCTTTCTTCTAATGATTATACTAATCATAGTGTCGGCAGCTTGCAACGATGACGACTCGTCGGGTGCAAAGTTATCTTTTAGTCGCTCCATATACATATTACCTTCTAACGGTAGCCTGGAAGTGGAATTGAGAGCTTCTGTAGCACCTGAAACAGACTTAAGCATTCCTGTCATCATTGAAGGTACTGCCATATTGGATGAAGACTATGAAATTTCTGCTAACGGGTTCATGATAAAAGCCGGAGAAACAAGTGCCACTTTAACCATTACTCCCAAAAACAACCTGACTGCCAACCGTGAAATCCGCCTTTCCATCAACCCGGTTTCCGGATATACGCTCGGTGACAAGAAAATAGCGATCATCCCCGTTGAAGTGAAAGAGCACATTATGTATACTTTCAAGCCTGTTATCTATCGTCTGTTAAGTGAAATAGACATTAGAATCGAAGTGGAAGGAGAAAATAGCGGCAGCAGTTTCAGGGCAACAACAGACATCGTGTTGCCGATAGAAATAGACCCGTCCAGTACAGCCATATTGAACGAAGATTTTGAACTTGAAAACGGAATAACTTCTGTCACCATTCCAAAAGGATCTTACTACACACGTTTTAAGATAAAAATAAAAGAAGGAGCAGAAGATTATACAGGAAAAAACGCTATCCTTAAACTAGGTACACCAGTTGACAACTCCGAACTCTACTATCCGGGCTCATTTGTATCCTATAATATAAAACTGGATCAGTTAAAGTTTACTGACATGCTGGGCAAATGGAAACCTGTAGAGATTAAAGATAAAGACAACTATGTATATATTGGTATGCCTGACGAAGACTGGGTAAATAGTCTGCCGGAAAACAATGGAGCTAATGACTACCTGGAATTTGTACATCAAGAAGATGGTACAGATAAAATAATCCCATACCTGACGGGAGATTTAAAGAACTTCTTTTGCAATCCTCAAGGACACACTGTTGTTTTCGATCATATAGAGAAAGGCATCTATAACTGGGTAACTGACGAAGAATATGACGCTCCTTATTTCATCACCTCGCAAGTGAATCGTTGTTTCTCAAAGAGAAAAACAGAGCTTGGAAATGCATTTATAGGATTGGATAAGATAGATGATAATAATATCATCATTTACTTTCACGATTTTATACCAACTGATTTCTTCAGCTCAACGTTTGAAGAGTACGGTCATTATTTCGATGCGAGTTTCTTTGGTATAACCTACGCATTCACAAGGGTAGTAGAATAAACAAAACAGAAGAAAAACTTCATTAAAAATATAAGCCAATTAATTCATCTTATCACGAATTAATTGGCTTTTTTATATCTAATCATTTTATAGATTATATCTATTTCCGCAGTGCCTTCTCAATCGTAAACAACCGGTAATCATACTCCTCTTGCATTTCCCGGTTAGGTGCTACTGATTTCGCTCTCGTAAACTCACTTTTCAAATCCAACAGACAGCCATACCAGAATGGAGCCCGTTCAGGAGCAGAAGAATAAGGAATGCTCTCAATAGCCGTCATACCCCGGTAAGGACAGACAGTCTGAATAGTCAGTTTAGAAGAAGCATTAGCTGTCTCATCTTTCCCTTTCGGCACATTTACATTCGACCAAGAAATGACAAAACTCAGCAATTGTCCCTGTAAGAAACGTTTCCAGTCGTCAGGCTCCTTTCCTGCCCTTGTTTCCTTGAAAAGATGATTCTTCAAATCTTCAACAGCCTGCTGTTGCGTATAAGGGTCACTCGATTTGCTTTCGCTAAGCCAAAGGTTATTGAGCTGTATTAATAGCAAATTGGCGAAAAACTTCTGTGAATAGTCAGCAGCGCTACCTGTCAGCGCACAATGATTCAACAGTTCCCGATTGTCCAACCAGTTCATTTGACTGATAGCTTCCATCATCCACTGGTACGAACGACGTTGCAACTCTTTGGATACCGGTTGATAAGAAGGGTAACTATCCCCTTGATAACTGTCATTCAAATAGATTCCACCAACTTGCTGCAATACATGCTTCACGTATTCATCCGCCTGATTGATAATTTCTCCATATAGTGAGGCTCGTTTTTCATAGTTGAAATCTTCCTTGTCTAACCATTGGTTTGCATTCGCCACTACTTTACCCAAATTCTCAAAAGCAATGGTTGCCGCACGAATAGCATCATTTCCCAAATCCATCTCCATTCCGCGAGGATCATAATAAGCTTTCCTGCTCTGCGGACGTTTAAAAAGCAATAATGGGTTCTGATTCCGTTCAGAAACCAGCTTCCGCAAATCCGATAATTCTTCTTGCGGTGTTTTCTTATTCATTGGCTGATAAAGATAACGAATCGCCCAATGGTCATATTCTCCCAGCACTTGTTGCGTCAAAGGTATATCAGCACTATAATTATCAACCGAAAGTAAATAGTTCATCGGCAACTTATCCATGACTGACGCAGATAGCCCATGTTTTTTTACAAACTCTTTCGACTGAAGCGAATCTACCGGATAAGCAATAGATCCTGCCATATTATCCGTCAATCCCAGACAATGCCCCCAATGCCTCAACAATAACGAAGTCAATGCTTCTTCCACCAAATCTTCATCCGGCATCAACGTGCGGGCTTTCTCGTTAAAGGAAGCTGTCTGTAAGAAATAATTCAGCTGAATTTTCGAAGCTAAATTATGAGGGATATAAATATTGGCACTTATTATTTCTCCTGTCAACGGATCACTCCAATAATTATCCGTAATCTGACCGGAAGGTGAAACGACATACCGGATACAAGACTTAGTAATACTGTTGGCATCAAATCCTATATCTTTAGGGTAAGGTTTCACATCTAACGCATTAGAAAAACCTATTTTCTGAAAGCTTTTGTTCCATATCTCAGCGCTACGATACACACACTTCTGCCATTTTTCAGGCAACAGCGTATCCACATAGAAAACAACAGGTTTATCAACAGCCAGGTTCCAGCGATTCACCCAATACTGTATGTTGCTGCCTTGCTCCTTATCCGAAAAATTCACCTTGCCGCTCCATAAAGTTCCGATACGAGGATCAGCCAAACGAGGACAATAATCCCCATCTTCCGGTAATAACATAAAAGTACGCTTCACAACTGCGCTGAAGGGAATATTTTCTGCTATCGGAAAAATACCGAATAATGACATCGCTAATTCATAGCTCATATAGCATGAAATAGATACATTATCTGGATAAGAAGCTATTCCAGATATCATTGATTGTTTCTGTTTGAAAGAGGCTTTACGCTTCACCCAGCCCCCCATCGTATTGTATGCTTTCGGATCAATCGGATTCATGTATTTATCATCCTGAAAAACATAAGATGTAACGTCAATCACCAAAGCGCTGTCCGGAGAATAAGCCTTTATAGAAAACTGATTTAAAATGACATCACTGAAACTTTTTTTCAGCGCATCTCCGATACGAGAATCTTGTTCTGTCACCGGACGGTCCGCTACCTGATATAACCTAACCAAAGAATCGGACCGGCAGAATTTCACTTGTAAAGGTGCAACAGGGCAAAAGCCAACAGATGATTCCTGAGGGTTACTTAGTTTATCGACTACACCTCCCATCAGCAAACGTTTACCCAACACATCTCTGGGTATTTCCATATATACTTTATTGTCTACCCAATAAAGATTCATCAGTCCTTTAGTTTCGACGCTATTCGGTTTATCCTTCAACAGTTTTTCGTATGCGCTTTTGGGTTTAACCTGCTCTATTTTCCCTTTTTTCTTTTTTTTGGCAACAGCCTCCAAAGGAGAAAAGACAAACACACCAAATACTGATAAAAAGAGCAAAAAGATATATTTATTCTTCATAATCATCTGTTTAATGCATTATTCATTTGATGAAGCAATAACTGATAATGAAGCCGCGTATCTTTATCAACATGTTGCTTCCGGCTGTTTAATAAATTACGTATGCGCAGGAAATAACCATAACACATACTATCCTGGTTTTTGGGAATAAAATACTCTGCCATTGGTTCGTCAAATCCAGCCACTGGATTAAACATACGCCCCAGATCGGACGCACAACAACATCCTTTATGCCCTACACCTGTTTTATGATGAAAAGCAGCTAACTGCCCCCATGCATCTTCTTCACTTTTCAATGATTTAGTATCTTTACTCAATCGGATTCCGGCAGTCGAAGCCAGGTGTTTGATAAACAAATTCTGCAGTTTCATTTGAGTAGCACTTAATTTACGTCCTTGTATAGTAGGATTCCATATATGTGTATAAATATCATTCATACATTCATCAACATCATATCCTTCTTCTTTACCGGCTTTTAATGCCGAGAATTCTACCCGGGCAGGAGCTTTCATCAATAATTTCATCATTACATCCCGCAAAGCATCCGATGGTTTCCCTACCATAGGCAGTACCTTCAGGACATTTTCATCATCCAGCCAATCCAAGGTCGCCAATTGCTCCAAAAAGTAATTCATCGCCTCTTTCTGCTTCTCTTTAGGTTCAACCTGCAAGGCTTCCACCTTATCACCAACCAATTTTTCATGCAAATAGATTCCTCCTATATTATGATATACATGCAACATATAAGTCAAATATTGCATGATTATACCATCGTAAATATCCGACCGATGTGTATAATCCACATCTTCTTCTCCTAGCCATTGATTCAGATTAGCCAGAATGTATTTCAGATTTTTCACTCCATATCGGGTTGCTTTCACAGCATCATCACCCAAATCTTCCGTTTGAGAACGAGGGTCGAGTATATCCGACTGCTGCTTACCATACCGATATACAGGATTATCTGATAAATCCGTAATCCATTTCGAAGTGATGGCATATTCCTCTTCCGGAGTTTTAGCTTCCGGCACAGGTGTATAATTCCAGCGAATCAGATAATCGTCATACAAACCAAAATATGGCGGCATCATACGTACTCCCCGTTCCATATCACCAGGTTGTGCCACATAATTAAAACGCGCGTAATCCATAATGGAAGTGGTAGTACCATGCTTCTGCGTAAATGAAGGAGAACGGAGCGAATCTACGGGAATTACGGAAGAAGCACTCATATTATGCATAAATCCCAAACAATGACCCACTTCGTGAGAAACGACATAACGTAAAGCATCGTCCATCACCTCTCTCGGAATTACTTTATGACGTACACGCTTATCGGCTTGAGCAGTTTGAATAAACAGCCAATTATTCAACAATTTTATGACGTTATGGTACAGATATACCGAAGCATTCAATATTTCCCCACTACGAGGGTCAACCCACGATGGTCCCATTGCATTCTCAGTCCCTATCGGAGCATAACGAATACATGAATATTTCAAATTATCCGGATCAAATTCCGGATCGTCTTTCGGAAATTCTTTAGCCTGGATAGCTTGTGTAAAACCGATTTTTTCAAATGGCTCATTCCATTGATTGACAGCTTCAAATATAGATGCTTTCCAACTTTCAGGAAAACAACTGTCTACGTAGAATACAATCGGTTTAATAGGAGTCACTTTCTTTCCTTCAATATAACCTCTCAAATCTGAAGGTTCCAAACGCCAACGATTGGCATAATAGATAGAACGGGTTGTCTGTTTAGCAGCTGAATATTCATTTTTCATTGTAGGAAAAATGCCAATTCTGCTATCCATCAATCGGGGACGATAAGGAATCGTATCCAATAATATAATCGAACGGGTTACCTTTGCGGTCAGAGGCTCGTCTTTTATGTCTTTCCCTTTGCCCCCAGTCAACGAATAAGTATAATTCAAGCAACTACGGACTGATATGTTATCTTCAAAAGCCTTAAAACTATCAATAAATGATTTGTTACTTTGAAATGAGGTCAAACGTTTACGTCCCCCTGATGTATTCACGCTGTATTTATCGAACGGGGACATTAATTTATTGTCACTTACAAAGAAATCGGTAACATCAAAAACAACTGCCGTACTGTCGTTATTATAAGCCGAAATATCAAATACTTGCAGAATGGCATTCATATTACTCATCTCAATAGCTGCCTTCAATCGGTGACCATTGTCATCACCCACATTATTGGTCTGCACTGCCGACAAGCAGACTTTATTATTCAATTTCTCAAAACGAAAATGAAGAGGTTCGGTAGGTTTCGAACCAATAATAGCATTCTTATTATCACTAATTTCTGTTACTGTAGAACCTAGTAACATATCACGCTGCAACATTGATAAAGGAAGTTCAAAATAAACTTTCTCCTTTACTTTATGTATAGTGATAAAACCTTCTGCTTTTGAATGATTAGATGAGAACAGTTTATCATAAGCAGTTTTTTCTTTCTCAACAGACTCCTTCTTTTTTGACTTTTTGCGTTTAAAAGAAATAGCATTTGCTGATACACTCCCTCCTAGTATAGAAAACACCAAAAGAGCCACCCAAATTCTTTTCATTTTGATAATAGTGTTAATTCATATTCTGTAATAGGATACAAATTTAAGAATTATAAAGAATTAACTCCAATAAAATCGACTTTTTCCTCCAGAAAAACTACACAATATTTTTTGTAATACATCGACCTATAAGTTACACTTCACTTATAAACTGCTCAAAACTATATTTAAAATCCTCATTCAATATTAGCTTATACTCCTTGGTGAATTGATCAAATGCAGTATATGCCATTCCCATGCGTTTCAAATCCACTAAAGCACGGCACTTAACGCGAACAGACTCTTCATCTAATGAATCAAATCGCAGAATACAATTTGAGATTTGTATTCTCAAGTTATCATTTCCTACAAATTGCTTGCTATCTCTTAACCGGCTCAGAAGATCAATCATTGAATCGGAATAATCTGCTTTAAAACTATCTACCCAATCAAATTGCATGTTAGGAAGCAATTGACCAAATGAAGCCAGACTCAATAATTTTTCCAGATCTTCCTTATGGACCACATCTAAAGGCGCCATCTTTTGCATCAATTGATTTGCTATAGTATAGTCATTATATACATGCCCCTTATTAAGAAAGTACCAATAACCATTTGCCGATGATATCTCCGTATCTCCTACCTCTTCCAACAAAAGACGTATCTTACGTATATTTACACTACGGTTATTAGAAAAACTCTCCTCTGACTTATCATACCACAACAATTCTTTTAACTTGATATTAGAAATCCCCTTATTATTCTGATTGGAATAAAGAATAATAACAGATAATAATTGACGCATGATAGGCGTAAACTTTCCGGTAATGTCTTTTAAATCCCGATTAATTACCTGAAATCCGTTTAGCATATAAATTCCTGGTGTGGTGTTCAATACAGGAGCTTCAAACGAGGAATATAGGTGGTCATTTTCTGGAATTTCTTTTTCACTATTTATATCTGAAACAACCCCTTCTTCTTTTTCACAAATATCTTGTTGCGGAATAGATATAGCTTCTTTCTTATCATGCTTTCTGCTATTCCACAGTCTCCACCCAATTCCTCCTAAACCTGCTACACAAATACATACAAACAGTAATTTCCACCAAGTCCCCCTGTTTTCCTGTACTGTTATATTTTGAATAGGCAACACTGGAGATGCAATAGAATAAATATTAGCTTCATAATTATTCCCCTCTACTTGGTGAACTGTTACAGCGTAATAACATTTTTCTGAAGCAAGATAAATTAAATCTGCATGAGAATTAACATCTAAGAAAGTATAAGGTATTGTATCACCTAAAACAGTTTCTTGTCCATTCTCCAAATTTAAATCTTTCAAAACCAGAGAAGATAGAAAACGACCTGAAGAAAAAAACAATCCTTTTGCATGTTCACCTTTTTCTACTTCATCAACTATCAACGTAGAAGCAGCTACCTCATCACAAAGATTCTCCGGTATAGCCCACTTTTTTTCCAAAGAATAATCATTCAAGTTCAATTTATACAAATCCTTATAATGAACGACCCCGTACTCTTGTTTACCCAAGTCATTTCCCAATCCTCCATAAATATAAACCAGCGAATCGGTCTTCCCTATGGCACTCAAATAGCGAGGAGTAATCACATCCGGCAACTCTCCCTTTATCACTTCACCCGACAGAGATATTCTATTCAACTCACGGGTATACAAATGAAATCCATATCCCAGAATTTGTACAATGGATGAATCTTTTGGATTGAAAAACCGATTATGTTGTGTATAAGAAGACTGCCTTTTCCGTTGGATAGGAGTAGACCAACTTTTTGTTTGAAAATTGAAAAAAGACAAATTCTCCCCATCAGGCTTCTCAAAGTCATAATAAACCAACTGGCTACCTTTATCTTTCAAAGGAACAAAAAGAAACTGGTTAGTGATCCGATTTACATCAATCAATGGCGAGAAAACATATTCTTTAGTTGTACTCCGTATTAAATCATATTTGACAATACGATCTTTTGCAATAAAATAACATGCCGACTGATCTTCACACGGAACAGGAAAAGTCTTGGATGAAAAAGATAACGTTTTCCTATGTTTCCAATATATATGACTATTAATAATCCATTCCGGATTTGATATAAAAGCTGTCATCTGCCGAAACTTGTCCTGAAGCAAAGTGTCAGATACGGCTTGCTCCAACGACCATTCGTATTTTATGCTCCCAGGTTCCAGACCGATCTGTACATCCTTCAAAATAATAGGTGCCACGTCCGAAGTTGTGTAAGAAGCTAATTTATTAGCACCAAAGCAGACTTTAACAGAATGATTATCCGGGGCAGCAACTTTCTCTTTAGAAATAAGAGAACCATTGTTTCGGACATATAACGTATCATTTTTATACTCCAATTCTATCTTTATCCTATTCCACTCATGAATATCGATAGTCGCAGAAGAATGTATCTTTCCTAAATATTGCTGGTCTTTAATCAAACACAAATAAGGCTCTTCGTTCACAGGATTAACCAATATCAGATTGAGGCTATTTCTATTGTCAACAATCATACGACATACATAACCAAAATGCTCGCCTTTTTCCCTAATCTTCAAATCAAAAGAAACAGATAAATAATCTTTGAATCTCACTCCCTGATTGCCGGACGGTATGATGAATGAAGTACGTTCATCTTTTGAATATTCATAAGCATGAAAAGAAAGACCTCCGATATTTTCACCACCCCAAGTGACTATAGTCTTCGAGATAAATAAAATATAAAATAACAGTCGGATATATTTCATAGCAAAAGCTTATTTGAAGCAAAGATATAAAAAATATGTTTTTTCAATCTTAGGATATTAAAATAATATAGTTACTCTGCACCAATAACGAAATATATCCGGCTATTATACTCCACATCCCTATCGAACCGGCATCCGGGATGAACGCAGTTCTCCTCTCAAATATTTAGCAGCTTCACCTGCCAGCCAAAGATAATGATCGGGTGCTTCTCCTTCATAAGTTATAAAAGAACTTTCACCCACCGGAGGTGTATTTGTACATTTAAAGAAAGCTGTCCCCTCATCTATCTCATCAAACATTGCCAAATAAAGGCTCTCTGCTCCTGCATCTACAGCACCTTTCACCTGTTTCCAGAAGAAACGTCCCCCTAATCTCGGAATCATGTTCTGCGGAGCATCCTTTTTCATGTTATGCCAACTAAATCCCGGAAACAACACCGGCATATAATCTTTACCATTCGCTTTGCACCACTTTATATCTTCCTCTATCGATTTACGATATGGCTCATACGTATTATTATCAAAACGTCCTACCAACCATGGATGAACAATATCCGCCTGTTTTACCAGTTCAAGCAATCTCGTATCAGAAACAGCATCTATCGTTAATGTCCGCCAATGAGTAGGTACACCTACCAATATGGAACAACCTTCACTCTTCAGGAAATCAATGATTTTCTTTACCTGCTCATATCCATATTTACGGCGATCATTAAACCCTATTCCCCAAACAGCAACTAACGGTTTACCATGATGATAAACATAATGATTGTTGTTCCGGGAAACTAGTTTATACTTCTCACACAGCTCTTTCCAGTCACGTATCAATATATCTTCTTCACCGGCTTCCATACCGGAAAGGTCATACATCAGGCAAATTGCCCGGTCATACTTTTCTGCCGAAAGAACAGCATTATTCAGTATCTTATTATAATTATCCTTCCCTTTCTGATTTCGTATAGAAACAACAAAACGTTGCATAAATACCCCATCAATTCCATATTGCTTCATCCATTTAAAATGCAGATCTGTAGTAGAAGCATCATACGAACTAAAAACCTTTGCTGGTGTCTCATCAGGTAACTTAAAAGCCGTTTCATAGGTTTTCTCATATTCAGAAACATCCGGCCAAAGATCAATGGTACACTTGCCCGGTTTGAACTCTTTTTCTTTTTCAAAATGTTTCCAACCCAAACCAGCACCGTCTTCAGGAGTATTAAACCAACCCTGATACCCTGCCATCACTAAATTCCTTATTGATTTGAAACGGACACGACTCATCGACTCCGTCGTTTTTGTTGCCGGATCAGACATCACCACCTCTTTAGGAAATTGATTTAAGGCAATAAATTCACTGATAAACCGATCCGGATATACTTTCACAAGATTCATCCCTTGATACCCTGTCCCCAGTACCTTTCCTACCGGACCTATCGTTATCATTTCCATATTGCCCACCTTTCCATAAGCATTGTTATGTAAATGCCCCGCAAATATTGCGTTTACTCCATATTTCTGAAACAAACGCACATATTTCTCTCGCATAGGCAAAGAGAAATTCGAATAATTCACAGGTTCATCCATCCGCTTTAGAAAAACAGAGCAATGAGTAAAAACAAACTTGAATCTGGCATCCTTCGTTTTCTGTAATTCCTGTTCCAGCCACTTAAATTGAACTTCTTCCCTCTCCTTGTCCTCTTCTTTTATTATATTTGAATCAATACCTATAAATGTACAATCACCATACCTGAATGAAAAATGGGTTTCTCCGTAGTTTTTTTTATAATTATCTATAGAAGCTCGGCTGACCTTACCTATATCGTGATTTCCCGGAATCATATAAACCTTTACTGAAGAGTCTATTTGAGCAATCATCGACTTATAAGCAGCAATCTGTTCCTTACTCTTCGAATTATTTACAAAATCACCGGTTATCACCACAAACGGAGGTTTTAACTGATTTATAGCTGTCACAGCCTTATTCATAGCCTCTGTTTCTGCCGAAATACTCTTATTATTATCTATGAAGCCAAATTGAGGATCACTTAATTGCAAAAAGAAAAAGGGAGCAGAATCCGCAGCTATCCCATGAGATACAAAAACAGCCAAGAGAAAACAAACGACCGATATTATTTTCTTTCTCATAAATTATTTATTGTTATCACGAGATACGACGATCTGCCTGATGCGTCGTATCCCGTTATTAATAACTATTACTTCTTAAATTGATTTCTGGTTATCTTCAGAAATTCTGATTTGTTTTCCTCCGTCGGTTCCAAATTCGTTCCTTTCTGGTAATTATTCCATGAATTGACTAACACAATGTTTTTACTTCCGATATTCCGTTTAGCTACATTACAGAAATTAATATAATCAGCAGTTTCTCCATCTTGCCCGAAAGTATATTTATAACTTGAAGTTGAATTGATACGGTCATTATAAGAAGGAAAGATACAAGGAACAAAGTCTGTATTCCATTTGGATATTGTAGTCTTCCAATTGGCCCAATTCAAATCAACAAAACTGAAAAAGGCATAATAACGGTCATACATATTCGTTGACCAGTCGTTCACTGTCACTCCATCAAAAGAAGCAATCTGATGTTCCTCATAATTCACCGGAGCTACCCAACCGGTAGTAAATTCTCCAATCGTATAAAGATCATACCCCAATTCTGATACAGCCTTCTTTAATGCCGGGATGACCAAAGAATAATCAATACTCTTCAATGCAGAAGAAGAAAGGTTAGACGGAGTTATTAGAATAACCGGTCTTCCGTTCATTTTATAATAGGCCTCATCATTAAATAAAGGCACTAAAGTATTCGTAAAGTCATTGATCATCTTATTCAAATTCTCTTCCTCTTGAAGCGGTTTGTCATTAGATACTTTCAGATGTTTGGTGTTATAATTGATCACCAAGCGGACTTTTGCATTGGTTGCCGTACGTACAGACTTAAAGTTTGTAATCAATGTATTATCTGCTGAAGCAGCATCCCAAGTAACTATCAGAAAGTCCAAGGCAGCCTCATCCGCCCAAGCAAGCTGTTGCTGTAACACTCCACTAGTTGTAGACAAATATTCACCCAACAAAGGAGTACCGGCATATATTTTCTTACCGGACTTTAACCAACTGGAAGAGGAAGTTATATTGGTATAATAAGCACCGACTATCGCATCCACAGGTAAATCCGTCTGTGGTATATCATACACATATTTGCTCTTATCAGGAGCCAAATGATCGTCTTTATCACAAGATACAGCTAACAAAGCGATGAATCCGAGCAATATAATAGTTATCTTTTTCATATCCTTCATTTTTTAATTATTCGTCAAATAAGGGTTAGTCTTAGTGGGCAATGCAAACCATAACTTAGTCGACATTGCATCCTGTCCACCATCGAGATTTGCAATACCTTTCGTCAATTCATATTCATTGTTTGTTTTCTCGCTATCGGGATATACCAATCGCTGAGGAATATAAGCATAAGGATTATCCTTGGTGCCGGCATTTACAGCGCCATATCCGGTTTCCGGCTGGAAATGCGGCGGAAATTCCAATACTTGGCTACGGCGAATCAGTGTCCATGCATCCAACGATTGATAAAACATAGCTATATATTGCTGCATGATAATCTGACGATAAATCGGATCAGGTTCATCAGAAGTAATAGCAGAAGATACAATGCCGATAAAATCTTTATAATAATCTTCACCTTCTTCTGTGACTGTGAGATCTGTCAATGTATTCCATTTAATTCCCGGAGTCTGAAGATAATTATTTACTTTTCCACCGTCTACACCATATTGTGCCATTGAAGCATTCACACCAGCATTGTAATAAGCCTCGGCTGTTTGCGAACCACTTCCCAAACCTTTATGAACCAATTCACTTTTCAACAGGCACACTTCTGCATAATTCATAATTACTTCTGCATAACTCTGCTCCGTGAATTTATCCTGTAATTGAGAGTAATCATCTGCCGTCTTTCCACTGTGCGGATTGGGAGACAAGCTGACTCCCGAAGGCAAATTAGAAACTTTCGGTTGCCCCCAATAAGGTGCCCAATGGAAGTTATCAGGCATAGAAGCAGCATTGGCAGGAGTGAAAAATTTCTCCAACCGCGGATCAGCATAGGGAGCCATATACATCAGAATCGATTCGCCGGCAGAGTGAAGCTTATCCAAATTACTTTCACGGTTGATAACCAGATAATCATAAAAATAATTTCTTGTATCTGCGTTATCTCCCCATTGCAAAAGACAATTATCTTCATTACTTGTCATCAAGTTCTGTTCATTTTCCATAAGTTCATCAATCACTTCAGTCGCTTTCGAACGGTCAGCATTACAAATACGAACGGCCAAACGCAAACGTAGTGAATTGGCAAACTTCTTCCATTTCAATAAGTCGCTAGATTTCTGTCCTGAAGGAAAAATAGGGTCTGCTTTATAAACATCTCCATCCATCTTCAACCCGTCGGCACATGCTTTCAAATCATTCAGCATAGCATAATAAATATCCGATTCCTTATCGTAAGGCACTCTCTCGCCGGCATTAAATGCCTGACTTTTAGGAATACCTCCCCAAATAGAAACTGCTTGTGAGAAAAGATAGTTTTCCCATATTTTAGCAATAAGTACACGATTGTGATATTGCTCGTCATTTTCCATTTGCGTTTGTATAAAGTGAACAGGAAAAATAGCATAGTTATATACATTCTTCCAATATGAATCATTGGTTGAACCTTGATTTCCATACCGTTGTACCTGTCCACCGGTAGCTCCACCATAATAATGGCTATAGTTGGCCAACAACACTTTTTTCATACTTCCGCAAAAAGCATTCAGTGTATAATAAGAACTCGTATTAAACAAATATTCAGGATTAATTTCATTCAGTTCATTGGGATTGGCATTGGCAGATTCAAAGTCATTCGTACACGAAACGAAAGAAATGGCCATTGCAGCAAAACCGGCTAATAATATTTTAATCTGTTTCATAATATTCTATCTTTAGAAGGTTAGTTTAATATCAAATCCGACAGAAGATACGGGCGGCATTCCTCCATATTCTATACCTTGAGCATTTCCTGATGAAGAAGAAGCCTCCGGATCTATGCCTTTAGGAGTGTTTTGATGAAGAATAGCCAAATTACGTCCTACCACAGCCAGTCGTAGACCACTAATCGGTAATTTCTTTAGGATAGACTTCGGAAGACTGTAGGCAACAGAAAGTTCACGGAATTTAATGTAGGAAGCATCAAATACAGATCTTTCATCAAAACTAGCATAGCGGTTATTAGGTTTGACAAACAAGAGACAAGGCGTTCCATCTTCAAAATAAGCATCCGGATATTGATAACCGGAAGTTGCCTTCGCACTACTCTCACCATAGATCACATTACTCAAATAATAGCCTTCACGTCCTTCGGCAGATTCGGCAACCACACCGGCTGTTGTCGCTCTATTCCATGTTCCCGAATAAAGAGTTCCTCCAATACGTGCATCAAACAGGAAACTAACTGTAAAATTCTGGATTCTGAAATTGCTTCCAAAACTTCCCGTCCATTTCGGCTCGGCACAGCCTAAATATTGCGTATTATCCGTTACCAATATTTTACCTGAAGAATCGACTAATTTACGTCCCTGGTCATCACGTTTCCAAGCACGTCCCCGAATGACTCCATAAGGCATGCCTTCTTCCAACATGATACTGACATTACTTGATTTCAATAATTGCACATTAGGATTTCCGTCCACTACCTTAATTACTTTCGACCGATTACGCGCCCAGTTGATATTCGCATTCCATTCAAACAATTTGGTCTTGACGGGAGTAGCAGACAACACAACTTCCCATCCTTGATTACGTACATGACCTGTATTCAAGAATTTAAAACTATAACCGCTAGGCACCGGCAAAGCGACTTTCGTTATCAAGTCATAGGCATCAGAACGATAATAAGTTAACGTGAGTTCGATATAAGAATAAATATATTTCACTTATAATTAGAAACATAGCGATCAAAGTATTAAATTTATAG
>NZ_JAJKHN010000103.1:0-20349 GCF_020982715.1 Bacteroides sp. 1_1_30 | reverse complement strand
AGAAGCCCGCCATTGACCTAAATTTTGTCAATGACGGACAACTTGCTATTTTTTGATTTTATTTCGAACTCACGTTAAGTTACATCTACACCCAAACGATTATGAAAAAAGCGGAGATCAGCCCCAAGTTCCAAAGAACGGTTACGTTCCGGCAAAAGTTGATCATTATTTAAAGTTGTACTAATGGTTTGCAAAGGTGAACCATTATAAATGCTACCCAACTTATAGGTTTGATTAATCCGATATGGATCTGTGTCAGAACCGGCATAAGCAAAAGAAGCACGAATCTTACCGAACGACAAGATAGGTGATTTGATCTTAAATGCATCGGTAAAAATAAACGTAGCACCAAAAGAAGGATAAAAATAAGAGCAATTATCCAGTGGTAAAGTAGACGACCAGTCATTGCGGGCCGTTACATCTAAATAAACATAACTATTGTAACCTAATGACACCGAGCCATAAGCAGAACGGATTATCTTCTTAGATTGCAGTTGAGTGGCACTAGGATACTCATTCGAGTTAGAAATATTCTTGAAATCAGGAACCAATATGCTATTCACGCTTTCCGTTCTTTTCTCCGAGTTGCGTTCATATCGGCTAATACCGGCAATGGCATTGACTGATATTTTATGAAATGTTTTATTATACATCAATAAAGCTTCAAAGTTAGTAGAAGTACTGTTATTGATCCAGTTCTTCATACCACCGTCCACATCACTACGTGCACCCAGATTAAAAAACTCCATTCCTTTCCACCAATAAGCATCCAGTCCGGCTTTACCTACCGCCTTCAAGCCCGGAAGTAATTTTACTTCCAGATTCATCGATCCGCTCACCCTGTCACGCGTGTCAGAGTTCGTGTTTTCATAAATATTCCAATACGGATTATAACCACGTTCACCAATCGGAATCATTTCATTTCCATTTTCATCCTTATAATGTTTCAATACATCAATAGAAAGCGAACGGGGAAGAGTAACAAACGCATATATAGGATTCTTATCCGAACCATTCATATATTGACGGTTGTCTACCTTTTCATGTGAGTAAGTCATTTTAGAATCTAAAGTCATCCATTTGGTAATCGTATTCATCAACCGGAGATTGAATATATCTTTAAAGCTTTCATTGATACCGTGTACTACACTATTACCCTTACTTCTCGTATACGATACGCGATAATTATTCTTTTTCGAACCACCTTCCACAGCCAATGTATGCGTGTACCGATGGGCGGTTTCGTAGAAATCCTTCACATTGTCCGGATGTGAAGAATGAGTAGTAAGTACACCGTCATGTCCATAGATAACCTGATCCCACAAAGGTGCTCCCCAGCTACGCAATTTAGCTCCTGCAGAAGAATTATAACCACTGAAATCCGGTAAATCTGTTTGCAACCTGTTACCATTAGGTTGAAGTGTCAGTTTATGGTCAAGCAAATAAGAGTTCTCTCCTGTTCCCCAACCATTCTGATAATCTAAAAACTGGTTCACTTTTTCAAATTGAAAATTTCCGCTATAAGATACTTTTGTTTTTTCGAATGTGCTCGAACGTTTAGTTGTCACCAATACAACCCCCTGTGCTGCACGCGAACCATAAAGTGCAGCTGCATTCGGTCCCTTCAGGATTTCAATGCTTTCAATATCATCCGGATTGATATCCGCTACCGGATTACCAAGGTCGGTAGAACCTGTACCACCATCAACGGTCACACTTGTATCACCCGGTTCGTTTTCAATAATCATACCATCAATCACGAATACGGGCTGTGAGTTTTCAGTCAGTGAGCTTGTTCCGCGAATGACAATGCGCGCACTACCATTGCTCGTTCCCGGAGGAGTAATGGTAACCCCCGCCACCTTACCGGAAAGAGAAGATATCAGATTGCCACTACTATTTTCTGCCAAAGCTTCCGCATTTACACTCTGCCGTGAATAATTAAGACTCTTAGCTTCACGCGTCACTCCGAGAGCGGTAACAACCACTTCATCAAGAGCCTTCGCCGTGCTGGCCAAAGATACATTGATATGAGTCAAACCGGTAATTTTAGCCGTTTTCGTCTCCATTCCGACATACGAAAATTTCAATTCTTGACATCCATTAGGCACATTAAGTGTAAACATACCATTTATATCGGTAATTGTACCTACCGATTTAGCGTTCGTCTTACCATCCGGATCAACAGCTACCACCGTAGCTCCTATGATAGGCATTCCATCCGCAGCATCTGTCACTTTACCCGTTATACGCTTTCCTTGCGCATAACCCAATACACTTATTACTAAAAAGAATAAGAATAGGAAGTAGTTTTTCATAATACTTAATTATTAAATTAAAGAATACAGTATTGATTAATGCATTAAAGATGAACCAAAGATATTTTATTGTGATTAATATTAGATTAATATTCTCTTAATGACGGGACTTTACAAAAAAATATTTGTAGAAGATAGATTTTAAGGTTACATTAAGTTTTCATTAATCAAACCATCCTATATTTACAGCAAATCTAATTAAAACCATCGAAAAATAAAAAAATCTGTTTATGTACAAGAGAAAATTCATTCCGTTAGTACTGTTAATGATTTTAATCGTCAATGGATGCAGCAACAAGCAAGAGGTAGTGTTAACTCCGGTTGACTATGTAAATCCTTATATGGGGAATATCAGCCATTTGTTAGTTCCTACTTACCCAACTGTCCATCTTCCCAATAGTATGCTCCGCATCTATCCGGAAAGAGCAGATTACACCTCTGATAAAATAAAAGGCTTACCGGTCATTGTCACCTCACATCGGGGAAAGTCTGCATTCAGCCTGTCTTTCTATCAGGGAGCAGAGAGCGGATTACAACCGGTATATTACTATTGTTATGATAATGAAGTGATAAAACCCTATTCCTATTCTTCCTATTTTGAAGAAGAAGAGGTTTCCACTAAATTCGCTCCCTCTCACCAGGCAGGAATCTATGAACTAAGTTTCCGGAAAAACGATGCTCCATATTTAATACTTAGTACTACCAATGGTGAGCTTAAAACTACGGAGAATACCATTTCCGGTTATCAGAACATAGATCATCAAACCAAAGTATATGTTTATATGGAGACTTCCGCACTGCCGGAAAAAACGATGACTGTCAGCAAAGAAGAAATAAATCACAGCCACACTGCCATAAAAGGCAAGAACGTGGGTATCGCTCTCTTATATTCAACAGATATAAAAACAATCAAAGTTCGCTACGGCATTTCCTTCATTGATGAAAAGCAAGCAAAAGCCAACCTACAGCGGGAAATAAAAGATTATGATGTGGAAAACCAAATGAACATTGCCAAAAACATCTGGAACCAAACATTAAGTAAAATCAAAGTGGAAGGAATAGACGAAAATGCAAAAGCAATATTTTATACTTCCCTCTACCGGACTTACGAACGGATGATTTGCCTTTCGGAAGACAACCGCTATTACAGTGCTTTCGACAATAGTATCCACAAAGATTCTGTCCCATTTTATACCGACGATTGGATTTGGGACACGTATAGAGCAGTCCACCCCTTACGTGTCATCATCGAACCACAAATGGAAGCTGACATGATTCAGTCTTTTATCAGAATGGCACAGCAAATGGAACATAACTGGATGCCTACATTTCCTGAAGTGACGGGAGACAGCCGTAGAATGAATTCCAATCACGGTGTAGCCACTGTTATTGATTCATATATAAAAGGAATCCGTAACTTTGATTTATCAGCTGCTTACGAAGCCTGCAAACTTGGTATTACAGAAAAAACGTTAGCCCCGTGGTCAGGCATAAAGGGAGGTGAAATCACAAAATTTTATTGGGAAAACGGATATTTACCGGCATTGGCACCGGGAGAACAAGAAACAGCTGACGAAGTACACCCATTTGAAAAACGCCAACCAGTAGCCGTCACTCTAGGTACGTCTTACGATGAATGGTGTCTGGCACAAATAGCCAAACAACTTGGGTATGAGAAAGACTATAACTACTTTCTACAAGGGAGTAAAAACTATCGGAATATTTTCAATCCTGAAACAAAATTCTTCCATCCCAAAAATGCAAAAGGCGAATTCATAGAACCCTTTGATTATGCCACTGCCGGTGGATTAGGTGCTCGTGAAGCATACGGCGAGAATAACGGTTGGATATACCGATGGGATGTTCCCCATAATATTGCTGATTTAATTGAACTGATGGGAGGGAAAGAAGCATTCAGAAATAATCTTGAAACGATGTATAACACCCCATTGGGCGAAGCCAAATATGTATTTTATGCGCAATTACCGGATCATACGGGTAATGTAGGTCAATTTTCAATGGCTAACGAACCCAGTATGCACATTCCTTATCTGTACAACTATATAGGAGAGCCCTGGAGAACTCAAAAAAGAGTAAGGACATTGCTCGATGAATGGTTTAGAAATGACCTGATGGGACTCCCGGGCGACGAAGATGGCGGAGGAATGTCAGCATTTGTAGTCTTCTCTATGCTAGGTTTCTATCCTATTACTCCTGGTTTGCCTATTTATGTCATCGGAACTCCTATGTTCGAAAGAGCAGTTATTGAAACAGGAGCCGGAAAATCATTCGAGGTCATTGCGCACAACTATTCGCCGACAAATAAATATATCCAATCAGCCAAATTAAATGGCAAAGATTGGACCCAATCCTGGTTCGAACATAAAGAACTGATGAATGGCGGCAAACTGGAATTTACAATGGGAAACACTCCCAATAAGAATTGGGCGGCAGACAGTGTCCCCCCTTCTTTTGAAATAAATAAGTAACAGAATATGAATAAAATATTATTTGTCCTTTTATCGCTTTTGACTTCTCTGCAATCATACTCCCAAGAGCAAAATGAAAAAGAAGTTTCATTTCTCTTGTTGGGAGATATACACTATGATTTATTGGAAGATCACGATATGGAATGGTTATCCACCAAACCGGATGATCTGCGCCAAGTTACCAAAGAATATTCAGTATTCACGAAAAATACATGGCCGGAATTCTCCCGGATAATCAGCGGGCAAGTTCAAAAACACCAGCCGTCAATAAAAGCCGTTCTGCAAATGGGGGACTTGTCAGAAGGATTGGCCGGTTCTCCACAAAAAGCAATACAGATGGCTAACAGTGCCTTTAAAGCTGTCAACAAAATGAATCTGAAAGTACCTTTCATTATGACTAAAGGTAATCATGATATCACAGGCCCAGGGGCTAAAGAAGCTTTTGAAAAAGTATACTTACCCAATATGGCAAGGTTGGCAGGACATCCATCCTTACAGTCAGCCAATTACACTACTACTCTTGATGATGTATTATTTGTGTGTTATGATCCATGGGATCGGAATCCGGAAGGGCTACAACAATTAGAAAAGTCATTAGCCGGCTCGAAGGCAACTTACAAGTTTGTCATGTTACACGAGCCTGTGATTCCGGTAAACGAAAGATGCTGGCATGTATTCCGACAAGATAATGCCAAGAGGGAACAATTGCTGCAAATCATTGCCAGTCAACAAGCAATCGTGCTCTGTGCACATCTGCATCTATACTCCGTTGTCTGTCGGGACACTCCTTGGGGACCTATCGTCCAGATTCTCGTCAACAGTGTCATCAAAGATAAAAATATGCTGGTTCCGAAAAATGTAGTTGCAGACTATGGTCCTGAATTTGTAACGGCACACCCACAATGGCAACCTTCTACTCTACAACAGCGTATGGAATGGATTGATAAAGAAACTCCCCATATCCGTTTTTTCAAACAAATGGATTTACCGGGCTACGGCATCCTTTCTATTGACAAAGAAAACAACAAGATGCAATTAGAATATTATGCCGCATTTGGAGAAAAGCCATACGATACAGTCAACATATCCGAATTACTTACTTCTAATTAAAAACATATTAGCCATGAATGTAAAATTTAAAGCTTATTTATTTTCTCCTTATTCTTTTGCTATAATCTATCAGCACAAGAAATCGTCAAAGGAGATTTTAAGAACGAAAATCCACAAAGTTCGTATGTTCCTTCATTTGACATGGATGCTACCGACAAACCGGTGAAGAATGTCATCTTAATGATAGGTGACGGCATGGGACTGGCACATATCTGTTCAGGAATGTATGCCAATCAAGGACAGCTTACTATCACTAATTTAAAAACATGCGGTTTCGTCAGAACGCAATCCGCCAACAAGTTTACAACAGATTCAGCTGCTTCCGGAACTGCTTACTCAACCGGAAAAAAAACTAAAAACGGAGCACTCGGAATGGATGAAAATAACCAAGTTATTCCCAACTTACCGGAGAAGTTATCCGGCTATGGCTACATTTCAGGAATCGTTACCACTGACAATCTCGACGGAGCTACTCCTGCTGCTTTCTTTGCTCACCAACCGGAACGTGGAATGTCTAAAGAAATATGGGCAGATCTTCCTAACAGTAAGCTGACATTCTTTTCTGCCGGTAGTTATGAACTATTTGAAAAACAAGCACCAAACGTTCAAAAGGAAATCAAAAAAGAGTTTACCATCATAGAAGAACCGAATGACAAAGCCATCAAGAAATCTAAAAAACTAGGATATTTACCCACAAAGAGCAAAACGGCTTCTGTAAACGAAAACCGGGGAGATTTCCTTCCGTCTACCACCCAAATGGCTATTGACTATCTTTCGAGCAGGAGTACTAACGGTTTCTTCTTAATGGTAGAAGGTGCCCGAATAGATAAAAGTGCGCACAACAATGATTATTCGGCAGTTGTCCGTGAAGTATTGGACTTTGACAAGGCGGTAGAAGCTGCTATCAGATTTGCAGAAAAAGATGGAAATACATTAGTGATTATTTCAGCTGATCATGAAACCGGAGCATTAGCTTTACGTGACGGAAACATAAAAGAAGGCAAAATGAAAGCAATGTTTGTATCTAAAGGACATACACCAATCATGGTTCCACTGTTTGCATACGGTCCACAATCCAAGCTTTTTGGTGGTGTTCAGGAAAACAGCGATGTTAGTAATAAAATTCTCCAATTACTCGCTAAATAAGATATAAAACAGATCTGTCATTCAAACTGAAATAAGAAAGAATTTCTTCTTTGCATATAGAAAAAATTCTTTCTTATTTCTTTTCTGCCAGATAAACACCCAATTATAATACAAGCTGCCCCATCAAAGTAATCCATGTAATTCGCAATGAAGCAATTGCCGTATTTCTTTATTTTGAGAATACCCCTACTTTTTTCTATCTTTAAATAAAGCGATTATGACTACTTTTAGAATAGGATAAAAGATGATCAAAGCCCTCGCACCCCAAATGGTTAAAAGTAGACCTTGCAAGATGGGCATTATTTGAATTTTATATGGATCCTTGAACAATCCTAAAACACATAAACTTATTCCACTTAAAAAAATCACTAAAAAGAATACTGCACATATAAAAATGGGAAACGGACCGTCATATTCAGTAAAATCGGCTAATCCAAGCCATTTCTTCCATTTTCTCCGCCGTTCTTTCCTCCTTTCTTCCGGTTCCCTTTCTTTCCTCATTCTCTCCCACTCTATCACACGCCGACGGAATTCCTCTTGGGGACGCTGTAAGCTGAGATTGTATCTCCGCATCTTTTCGCTGATGCGTTTCTTTTTTCTTTTTGTCATTCTTGTATTTGTTATTTCTTATGTGTTTTTACCTATTTATTTCTTTTCTGCCTGATAGACTCCAAAAATAATGCAACCTGCTCCCAATAATGTAATCCACGTGATTTTTTCGTGGAGAATGATAACCGAAGCTACCATAGTCACCAACGGATTGAGATAGATATAATTGGAGGCTCTAACGGTTCCCAACTGTTTCAATACCACATTCCAAAGGACATAACAAACCAAGGATGCCAGGACGGCCAGAAATAAGAGATTGGATAATACAACCGGTTTTAAAAGTACATCGAAATCCGGTTGCAGCGGATGAAGAAGAAAGGCGGGAAGTATGGTCAATACTCCATAAAAGAATATTTTGCGGGTGATAAATACAGTGGGGTAACGCCCTGTCATTTTCTTTATCACCAAACTATAAAATGCCCACGACAGGGCGGCAAGTAAAGTGAGCAAATCCCCTACCGGAGATAATTTGAGTACAAAACTACCGTTGAAGACCACCAGTCCCACCCCGATTAAAGCTAATATGGAACCATAAATCAAACCTTTGGTGGCTTTTTCACTCTTATAAAAGAGAAGGGAAAGAATGGTAGTAAGCAAGGGAGCTGTGCAAATGATGAAAGCGACATTGGATGCTTGCGTAATTCCCAAAGCTGTATTCTCTGTAAAGAAATAGAGTGAACCACCGAAGAAACCTCCTGCCATCAACCAAAGTTCGTCTTTCCAGTTACTCGTAAACAGACGTTTGGGGGAAATCACCCAAATGCCCAGATAAGCAATAAGAAAACGATAGAAGAATATCTCCTGTGGGGTCAGTCCGTGATTAATCAATACTTTGGTTGATATGAAAGTCAATCCCCAGATAGCAACTACAAGTATCGCAATCAGATGGTAATATCCATGCTTCAATTCCATAATGGTGGTGATGTTTGTTTAATAGAGTGCAAAGATAGCGAGAAGTTATGGAATGTTTGTTTGGAGAAGTAACAAAAAGCCCGTACCTTTGTTTATGTTCAAAGAAAGTTCCTAAAATAAGGTATAAGTTATGGAAAAATATATAGCACCGGACAGGAAACGTATCCCATACGGCATGATGAACTTTGCAGTAATCCGCCGCGACGACTGTTATTATGTAGACAAAACCCGGTTTATACCCATGATAGAAGAGGCGGACAAGTTTTTCTTCTTTATTCGTCCGCGCCGTTTCGGCAAAAGCCTCACAGTAAATATGTTGCAGCACTATTATGATATACTTGCCAAGGATAAGTTCGATGCCCTGTTTGGCGACCTTTACATCGGAAAGCACCCTACGCGCGATCGGAACAGCTATCTGGTACTATACCTCAACTTCTCCGGAATAGTAGGCGAACTACACAACTATCGCAAAGGACTGGATGCGCATTGCCAAACAATGTTCGACTATTTCTGTGATATTTACGCCGACTATCTCCCCAAAGGCATCAAGGAAGAACTCGACAAAAAAGAAGGAGCTGTCGAACAATTTGAATACCTATTCACAGAATGTAATAAGACCAACCAACGTATTTACCTTTTTATTGACGAATACGACCATTTCACCAATGCCATCCTCTCGGATATAGAAAGCCTGCACCGCTATACGGACGAAACACATGGCGAAGGTTATCTGCGCGCCTTCTTCAATAAAATTAAAGCTGGAACTTATTCCAGTATCGAGCGTTGTTTCATTACCGGTGTAAGCCCCGTGACAATGGACGACCTCACAAGCGGTTTCAACATCGGAACCAACTACTCGCTCACGCCGGAATTCAACGAGATGATAGGTTTCACGGAAGAAGAAGTGCGCCAAATGCTCACTTACTATTCTACCACCAGTCCATTCAACCACAGTGTGGACGAATTGATAGAAATAATGAAACCCTGGTATGACAACTACTGCTTTGCGGAAGAATGTTATGGCGAAACCACCATGTACAACTCAAATATGGTGCTCTACTTCGTCAAGAATTATATTCAACGAGGCAAAGCCCCCCGGGATATGGTAGAAGACAATATCCGTATCGATTACGAAAAATTGCGTATGCTCATCCGGAAGGACAAAGAGTTTGCTCATGATGCCTCCATCATACAAACATTGGTGAGCGAAGGCTATGTCACCGGAGAACTGAAAAAAGGTTTTCCTGCCGTCAATATTACCAACCCCGACAACTTTGTGAGCCTGCTCTACTATTTCGGTATGCTCACCATTAGCGGCACGTATAAAGGAAAGACCAAACTCACCATCCCTAATCAGGTAGTCCGCGAACAAATCTACACTTATCTGCTAAGTACCTATAACGAAGCCGAACTCAATTTCAGTAGTTACGAAAAAAACGAACTTGCCAGTGCTCTTGCCTACGATGGCGATTGGAAAGCCTATTTCGGTTATATTGCTGACTGCCTGAAACACTACACTTCCCAGCGCGACAAGCAGAAAGGTGAATTTTTTGTCCACGGCTTTACGCTTGCCATGACGGCACAAAACCGTTTCTACCGTCCCATTTCCGAACAGGACACACAGGCAGGTTATGTCGATATTTTCCTCTGTCCGCTACTGGATATCTATTCCGACATGAAGCACAGCTATATTGTAGAACTGAAGTATGCCAAGTATAAAGATCCCGAAAGCCGCGTGGAAGAACTACGACTGGAAGCTATTGACCAAGCGAATCGTTATGCTGACACTGATACGGTAAAGAGAGCAGTCGGCACTACACAGCTTCATAAGATTGTGGTTGTATACAAAGGAATGGATATGCCGATATGTGAAGAGGTTTAACAGATAGGCTAACAATATGAAAAGATCAATAAAACGTTTGCCCAAACGCACGCAAGAAGAGTTGGCAGTGTTGCAAGAATTGATATTGTCGAATCTTACGAATGTGCGTATGATTATCTTGTATGGAAGTTATGCACGGGGAAAATATGTCATTTGGGATGAAACATACGACGAACGTGGAGGGACTACTTACTACCAAAGTGATTTGGATATTCTGGTGATATGTGATACGAGAGACGCAAATAAAGCAGAGAGGCATGCGCGCGAGGTGATCGTTCCTAAATATGATACAAGAATGGAAGGAAAGCGGCATCCGGCACCGCCTAGTATTATTGTAGAAAACCCGACGACCATTAATCGAGCTATAAGAAGGAAGCATTATTTCTTCTATGAGATTATAAAAGACGGTATTCTGTTGTATAACGACGGCACGTTTCAGATTGGCAAACCAGAGAAATTACCGTATCGGGAGATTAAGCAATATGCAGAGGAAGAATATGCAGAATGTTTTCCTTTAGCAGAAGGATTCTTAAGACATGGACATTTGGATAAAGAAGAAGAGAATTATAAACTAGGTTCATTTGAATTACATCAAGCCTGCGAACGTTACTACAAAACGTTTACGCTCGTGTATAGCGGCATTCGCCCTAAATCTCATGAATTGAAAGTGCTGGGAGCAATGGTCAGGAGCTGTTCACGAGAATTCGCAAATGTGTTTCCAACTCATACTTTCGAAGATAATAAAGCATTTGATAAATTATGCAGAGCATATATCGAAGCCCGATATAATCGACTGTTCACCGTTAGCAAAGAGCAATACGAGTATATGCTGGCACGAACAGAGGTGCTCCGCGAAGTAACTATTCGGGAATGTGCCGCACGCATGGCGTATTACGATGAGATGATAGAAAAAGAAGAGAAAGAGAAGATATAAACCGTATATTGTAAAAATGAATAATTACCCTCATCACAGATAGCTGTAATGAGGGTAATCACGTTAAAAAGAGAGTTTCTACACATCTCCTTAATATCAATTTCTACATGAGAAACTATCGCAATTACATACTTTATTTAGTCACCTTGTAAGTTCCACTTCCATACTCCTTTGACTTCATCTCTCCGGGAAGGGTTACGGTAGCGGTAACACCCTTAGGAATGGTGAATTCCCAAATCCAGGTATCTCCTTCGTATTTCCAGGCACTCTTGATGAGTCCGGCGGCGGAACGGTATTCGGCAGTTACGTGTCCCAATCGCTTGTCTGGAATGGGCTTCATAATGATATGTTTGAAGCCGGGGGTGGCAAGATCAGCTGCGATGCCGGCAACAGTTTCCCAAATCCATTCACATACGCATCCGTAGGCATAATGATTGAAGCTGTTCATGCCGCGTGGTCCCATTCCTTTGTCTATCATATAGCTGTTCCACCGTTCCCAAATGGTGGTGGCTCCATTGTCCACAGAATACAGCCAGCTTGGGTTCTTACGTTGAAAGAGTAGTTCATAGGCAATGTCTTCCATACCATTCTCCGTGAGGGTAGCCATGAGGATGGATGTACCCAGAAACCCGGTCTGCAAACAAAGATCGTGTTGTGCGAAGTTTTCACGCAGGCGGTCTATCATCTTCGCTTTGGGTTCGCCTTCCAAAAGCTGGTTTTTCAAGGCGAACAAGGCAGGAGTTTGCATAGTGTTGAGGATGGCGGTTTTGAAAGTACCGTCCTCATTGAGGAAATTCTCTTTGATGTATGCCTTTGCCGAATCGGCCATTTGCTGGTACTTGGCGGCATCGCGACCGGTGGCGGCAGCCATATCTCGCATCATGAAAGCATCTATCACCCAGTAGGAAGCGCTCAAATAGTTCCAATAGCTGACGGCTTCAGGAAGCGGACCTTGGGGAGAGAAAGCCAGTCCGCTACAACTTTCCAGCGGTTCGTAGCTCAACCAGTCGGCCCATTGGTAGTTGCCATTCTCACCGCAGAGAGTCTCGTGGTTATACTTGGTGTCGTTGATGTGGTTCATAAACAGGTCCATGGCGTTCCAGCTCTCCTCAATAATTTGCGTGTCACCGAATTGCTTCCATACCGTCCAGGGCACGATGATTCCGGCATCGGCCCAACCCAAACGCATTTTCTCATCACCGTATTGTGCCAAGGGAGCCACTCCGGGGAATCCGCCCAAACTGTTTTGAGTGTCGCGCATGTCACGCATCCACTTATGGAAAAACTTCATGGTGTTAGCAAAGAACGTACCGGTTTCTGCAAACACTTGTGTGTCTGCTGTCCAGCCCAGACGCTCGTCGCGTTGCGGACAGTCGGTGGGTATGGACAGGTAGTTGGATAGCTGTCCCCAATAAGTGTTGGAGATGAGCTTGTTCACAAGGTCGTTGCCTGTGGTGATAGTGCCGGTCTCCAGTTCCTTTGCGATGGAAGTAACGGGGATGGACTTCAACGACTTGATGGCAACATTCCCGGTGGCAGTTATGGAGACATAGCGGTAACCGAAGAAGGTGCAGTGAGGATAATAGGCCACATAGTTATCTCCGCCAGCAAAGGTGTAATCCAGACGGATGCCGGTGTGGGGGATGCGCAGGTTTTCGCGATGGCAGCTTCCTTCCGGACCGTCCATGCCACGAATCTTGGCACCGTTGCCATCATTGAGCAGCTCTGCAGGAAGGCAGGTCAGCACCGTTCCCTCGGCGGCTTTGAATACGAAAGAAGGTACGCCGGCACAATTTTGTCCGAAGTCCACCACTAACGTCTCTCCCGGACTTACGGTCATTTCCGTACCCGATGCGAACTCACGGGCGATAATTACCTTACCGAACTCATTCTCCTTTGCTCCTTCTACATTCTTCCAAATGTATGCTTTGACAGGAGCAAGTGCGAGATCAGTACGCAGATAAACTTCCGCTCCATCCGAAGGCAGGATATCGCCAGAGAATTCGGTGTTCTCTTCGGGCGTGGAGAGTTTCTCCACGCATTCGTAGCCCATCGGCTCGCGTGCATCATACTCTTCTCCGTCAAAGATACCAGCATGTTTCACTGGGCCGGCAATTCCGGCTTTCCAATTTTTAAGATCAGTACCGTAACGCTTCTTACTTCCGTCAGAAAAAGTTAGTTCCAGTACACCACGGAAGGCACATTTCTTGCCTATCATGCCGTCATATCCTCCGGGAGTTATGATTTTGTCACCCCACCATCCCGGCGTTACCTGTACGGAAAGCATGTTCTCGGCGTTTAGCTTGGTACGGATGATGTCTGTAATATCATAAGTGAAAGAACGTTTGGTCTTGGCATAGTGTGTGAAGCCCGGTTTCAGAAATTCCTCGCCTACGGGTTTCCCATTCACATACAACTCGTAAACTCCCAGTCCAGCGGTCATCCACTTGGCGGAGACAATTTTCTGTTCATTTTTCACGGTGGACACGAACCAACTCGCGCCATCGGCTGCGCGATCGTCGTTATGTCCTTTCACTACAGGGGCATCTACTGCTGAAATCCATTTGGATTCGTTCCAGGCTGATGCTTCCAATGCGTCAGTACGTTTTCCGACTTCGGTTGCGTTTATCAGTCCGCTATTCGAGAAAAGCGCGAGAATCATTATCGGGATAAGATTCGCAAAACAATGAAGATTCATTTTCATACTTATATGTATTTTTTAGTATTAAAAGATTAACTTGGAAATGCTGTTTTAGTTTTACAGGGCTTGCACAACAAAATTACAGAATTATATGATATGACAGACGATTTCTGCATTTTTTTTGACTCAATGATGGTTTCTATTCAATCCGGAACTGACTCATAAGTCCAATCTGATTGAACAGACGACAGGAGCTTTGTACATTGAGTGATCGATTATCGAGCAAAACAATGATATATTGTAAAATAATATAACCAATACACTCATTCTGTATATTGTATAAATTATTTATTAAAGAAGAAAAGAAGATGCCGGTTATTCATTGCAATCATTCTTTCTTCTTTACACGAAAGTCCCGAAATCGAATAAACTCTATTCAAGTTTTTAATAAATAACGAAGAGGTTTATTATAAACGGTATCCAAGTTTATTATAAACTCTTTTTTGACACTTTCAATACCTAAAATAGAATTATTGCAACAAAAATGGGCAAGAACCTTCACAGTTTCTTGCCCATTCGTTATCCTCGTTATGCAATTCGCATATTAACCTATTGAACTTTATGTAATAAAATTTATATATTTCATTGTTATTTCTTTATTATTATTGACCTCAAATATACAAAATAAAAAGAAGAAAGTCAATAGGGAAAGCGTGGTTATCTGAAAATAAACACGTAAATTTGTGCCTCGAATTAGAAATAACAGTATAAATCACTATAAATAAAAACTTTATCACTATGGAGTACAATTTCAGAGAAATTGAAAAGAAGTGGCAGAAAAGGTGGGTAGAAGAAAAAACCTACCAAGTTACGGAAGATGATTCGAAGCAAAAATTTTATGTACTAAACATGTTTCCTTACCCATCAGGAGCTGGTCTACACGTAGGTCATCCGCTGGGATACATTGCTTCGGATATTTACGCCCGTTACAAACGACTGCAGGGCTTCAATGTACTCAACCCAATGGGATATGACGCTTACGGTTTGCCGGCAGAACAATATGCTATCCAGACCGGACAGCATCCTGCTATCACTACCGTCAACAATATCAACCGCTACCGCGAGCAGTTGGACAAAATAGGTTTCTCTTTCGACTGGAACCGTGAAATCCGTACTTGCGACCCGGAATATTATCATTGGACCCAATGGGCCTTCCAAAAAATGTTCAACAGCTATTATTGTAACGATGAACAGGAAGCCCGTCCTATCGAAGAACTGGAAAAAGCCTTCGCCATCTACGGAAACGAAGGACTCAATGCCGCTTGCAGCGAAGATATCAGCTTTACTGCCGAAGAGTGGAACGCCAAAAGCGAAAAAGAAAAGCAAGAAATCCTGATGAACTACCGCATCGCTTATCTGGGCGAAACGATGGTAAACTGGTGTGCCGAGTTAGGAACTGTACTGGCTAACGACGAGGTAGTAGACGGAGTCAGCGAACGTGGCGGTTTTCCTGTTATCCAGAAGAAAATGCGCCAATGGTGTTTGCGTGTATCTGCGTATGCACAACGCTTGCTTGATGGATTGGACACGATCGAATGGACAGATTCTCTGAAAGAAACCCAAAGAAACTGGATCGGACGTTCGGAAGGTGCTGAAGTGCAATTCAAAGTAAAAGACAGTGATCTCGAATTCACAATTTTCACCACTCGTGCAGATACCATGTTCGGTGTTACCTTTATGGTATTAGCTCCGGAAAGTGAATTGGTGGTACAATTAACGACTCCTGAACAAAAAGCAGAAGTAGACGCTTACCTCGACCGTACCAAAAAACGTACGGAACGTGAACGCATCGCCGACCGTAGTGTTACCGGTGTATTCAGCGGTTCGTATGCTATCAATCCGTTCACAGGTGAAGCAGTACCCGTATGGATCAGCGATTACGTACTGGCCGGATACGGAACAGGAGCTATTATGGCTGTACCTGCTCATGATAGCCGCGACTACGCATTTGCCAAACATTTCGGATTAGAAATCCGTCCGTTGGTAGAAGGCTGTGATGTAAGCGAAGAAAGTTTCGATGCAAAAGAAGGCATTGTTTGCAACTCTCCGCGTCTTGATGTCACTCCTTACTGTGATCTTTCATTGAACGGACTGACCATCAAAGAAGCGATAGAGACAACCAAGAAATATGTAAAAGAGCACAATCTGGGTCGTGTGAAAGTGAACTACCGTCTGCGTGACGCTATTTTCTCTCGCCAACGTTACTGGGGTGAGCCGTTCCCTGTTTACTACAAAGACGGAATGCCCTATATAATTGACGAAGCCAGCCTGCCGCTGGAACTTCCGGAAGTCGCTAAATTCCTGCCTACCGAAACAGGTGAGCCTCCATTGGGACACGCAACTAAATGGGCTTGGAATACAGTAAACAAATGTGTCGTAGAAAATGAGAAGATCGACCATGTAACCGTCTTCCCGCTGGAACTGAACACCATGCCGGGATTCGCCGGTTCTTCGGCTTACTATCTCCGCTACATGGACCCGCATAACCATCAGGCATTAGTTGATCCGAAAATTGACCAGTACTGGAAAAATGTAGACCTATATGTAGGTGGTACCGAACATGCAACAGGTCACTTGATTTATTCTCGTTTCTGGAATAAATTCCTGTATGACATGGGTGTGTCTGTAATGGAAGAACCCTTCCAAAAGTTAGTAAACCAAGGAATGATTCAAGGCCGCAGCAACTTTGTATATCGTATCAAAGATACCAATACTTTCGTTTCGCTGAACCTGAAAGATCAGTACGAAGTTACTCCTATCCATGTGGATGTAAATATCGTATCCAATGATGTTTTGGATTTGGAAGCATTCAAAGCATGGCGTCCTGAATATAAAACAGCCGAATTTATCCTCGAAGACGGAAAATATGTTTGCGGATGGGCAGTTGAAAAGATGAGTAAATCTATGTTCAATGTAGTCAATCCGGATATGATTGTTGAGAAATACGGTGCGGATACACTTCGTATGTATGAAATGTTCCTTGGCCCGGTAGAACAGTCTAAACCGTGGGATACAAACGGAATCGACGGTGTACACCGTTTTATCCGTAAATTCTGGTCGTTGTTCTACAGCCGTACAGACGAATATCTGGTGACAGACGAACCTGCAACGAAAGAAGAATTGAAAAGCCTTCATAAATTGATTAAGAAGGTGACAGGTGATATTGAACAGTTCTCTTACAATACATCTATCAGCGCATTCATGATTTGCGTAAACGAACTCTTCAACCTGAAATGTAGCAAAAAAGAGATTCTGGAACAGCTCGTTATCACTCTCGCTCCTTTCGCTCCACATGTCTGCGAAGAGTTGTGGGATGTATTGGGACACGAAACTTCCGTATGCGACGCCCAATGGCCTGCATACAACGAAGAATATCTGAAAGAAGATACTATCAACTATACCATCTCTTTCAACGGAAAGGCACGTTTCAATATGGAATTTGCAGCAGATGAAGCTTCGGACGCTATCCAAGCCGCAGTATTGGCAGACGAACGTTCACAGAAGTGGATTGATGGCAAGACTCCGAAAAAGATCATTGTCGTTCCGAAAAAGATTGTAAACGTTGTAATTTAAAGTATTAAGTATAAAACAATAAGTATTAAGTAATAAGTATTATCCATAGTCGTTTTCCAAATATATCCGTCAGGTTAATACTTATTACTTAATACTTGAACTTAAAATCCATGCATAAACTGACAAAAGCGGAAATAATGAGAGAAGTGAAAGATTACATCTATATCACTCTCGGATTGATAAGCTATTCTTTGGGATGGGCTGCATTCCTGTTACCTTATCAGATAACTACCGGAGGAACTACCGGTATCGGAGCTATTATCTATTATGCAACAGGATTTCCAATTCAGTGGTCATACTTCATTATCAATGCAGTTCTGATGACGTTTGCCATCCGGATATTGGGTCCGAAATTCAGTATAAAAACGACTTATGCTATTTTTACGCTGACTTTTCTGCTTTGGTTATTCCAGTTGGTGGTGAACAATTACGTAGAAGCACCGGATATGACGCCGGACGGTAAGCCGCTGTTGCTCGGTACAGGACAGGATTTCATGGCCTGTATTATTGGTGCAGCCATGTGCGGTGTAGGCCTCGGTATCACTTTCAACTACAATGGAAGTACGGGTGGAACAGATATTATCGCAGCCATCGTCAATAAATACAAAGATGTATCACTCGGGCGAATGATTATGATTTGTGATGTATTCATTATCAGCTCCTGTTACTTTATATTTCATGATTGGCGCCGGGTTATTTTCGGTTTTGTCACCCTGTTTATTATTGGTGTTGTGCTCGACTGGATTATCAACAGTGCCCGTCAATCGGTTCAATTCTTCATCTTCTCCAAGAAATATGATGAAATAGCCGACCGTATCATTAAAGACGCCGACCGGGGAGTAACGGTACTCGACGGTACGGGATGGTACAGTAAAACCAATGTGAAAGTGTTGGTAGTACTTGCCAAGAAACGTCAGTCACTCGAAATTTTCCGTTTGGTAAAACGCATTGATCCGAATGCTTTTATCTCTCAAAGTTCCGTTATCGGTGTGTATGGCGAAGGATTCGATAAGCTGAAAGTGAAATAATAACCGGTTGATAAGTAGTGAACAACCCTGTTAAAACAAAAAATAAGATGATAAAACGCAAACTTGTATTTGCTACCAATAATGCTCATAAACTGGAAGAAGTGGCCGCTATCCTGGGAGATCAAGTGGAATTATTAAGTCTCAATGATATCGGTTGCCAAGCGGATATTCCCGAAACTGCTGAAACACTGGAAGGAAATGCGTTATTAAAATCTTCCTATATCTACAAAAACTATCATCTGGATTGTTTTGCCGATGATACGGGATTGGAAGTGGAAGCCTTGAACGGAGCTCCCGGAGTCTATTCCGCCCGCTATGCAGGAGGTGAAGGACACGACGCCCAGGCTAATATGCTCAAACTTCTTCACGAACTGGACGGAAAGGAAAACCGTAAAGCGCAATTTCGCACCGCTATTTCGTTGATACTGGACGGAAAGGAGTATCTCTTTGAAGGAGTGATAAAAGGCGAAATAATCAAAGAAAAACGTGGTGATTCCGGATTTGGCTACGATCCTGTATTCATGCCTGAAGGTTATGACCGGACTTTTGCCGAATTGGGAAATGATATCAAGAACCAAATCAGCCACCGTGCACTGGCTGTACAGAAACTTTGTGAGTTTCTGCAAAGCTGATTATACATACCCACTTAAAATATAAAACACAATGAAGAAAATTACTTTATTTACTTTACTTACGCTCCTATTGTGTACTTCGTGTGTAACAAAAAAGAAGTTCATGCTTGCAGAGATGGCAGCCACCGCAAGCAAAGACAGTCTGCAAGGGTTGTTGAATAACTCCCGCGAAGTTGGTAACCAGCTATCGGCACAAGTCAAAAACCTCTTGCGTGATACGACCAAGATGGGGAACAGTATCCGCCAGTATCAGAGTATGTTGAATGTCAACATGACTGAACAGGAAAAACTGAATGCGCTGTTGAGCCAAAAGAAAAATGAGCTGAACGAAAGAGAACGCACGATCAATGAATTGCAGGACATGATTAAGGCGCAGAATGATAAGGTACAAAATCTCTTGAGTAATGTAAAAGACGCATTACTTGGTTTTAGCACCGACGAGCTGACCGTTCGCGAGAAAGACGGAAAAGTATATGTAGCGATGTCCGACAAATTATTATTCCAGTCAGGAAGTGCCCGCCTGGACAAACGTGGAGAGGAAGCTCTCGGCAAACTGGCCGAAGTACTGAACAAACAGACGGACATCGACGTATTTATCGAAGGACATACGGACAACAAACCGATCAATACTGTACAATTCAAGGATAACTGGGATTTGAGTGTGATCCGTGCCACTTCCGTAGTTCGTATCCTCATCAAGAATTACAATGTAAATCCTTTGCAGATTCAGCCTAGCGGCCGCGGTGAATATATGCCTGTTGATGATAACGAAACAATAGAAGGAAGAAGCAAGAATCGCCGTACGGAGATTATCATGGCTCCGAAACTGGATAAGTTGTTCCAGATGCTTCAAAGCTCGGAAGAATCCAAATAAAAAATAATTGATTCAATAATCAACAATAAAAAATCCTCTCGGTTAATAAACTGGGAGGATTTTTTTAGGGATATTCAGTAAATGTTCCTCTTTCTAAAAAATCAAGAGAAAAGCTTTGCTTTACGTGAGCTTTTCTCTTGA
>NZ_JAJKHN010000102.1:0-20939 GCF_020982715.1 Bacteroides sp. 1_1_30 | reverse complement strand
ATCAAGAGAAAAGCTCACGTAAAGCAAAGCTTTTCTCTTGATTTTTTAGAAAGAGGAACATTTACTGAATATCCCTATTCAGGTACGGAATAAATGATGCGGATTCCACGTGCTGTTGGGTCAGCACCGTGAAATCCGCATAAAATATAGTTAGCTTTGTTTAATAAGCTTCTATTTCATCAATCCATAATTCGGCAGGAATAACTTCCGGACCATTGTTCTTTTCAAAGTTAACTCCATTGCGTAGTGTACCGCCATTCTTAATCTTAACTTTCAGGAAGGTAGCCTGTGTTGGCTCAAATTCAATGGAATCAGTGAATGCAATTCGTCCTGTTTCCGGATAATCGTGTTTCAAGGCTTTTTCAGCTACCGGAGTGTATTGTTTGCCATCTGCTGATACTTCTACGGCAACTCCTCCTGCAGGAAGAATTCTCATAGCCGGATTGAATAAAGAACCGAAAATTATTTTGCTGATTTGTGTCGGCTTATCCAAATTAACGATAAATTCCAAGTCTTTACCTTCAACAATGCCAAAGCTGCACCACGGAGTATAAGAAGCGTTATTTCCTCGTTTACCGTTGGTCAGTCCGAAGGTTGTCTTGTCAGCTCCTAATACATCGTTTTCATCAAATATATCGCCTGTCCATCCCATCTTATAATTAACAGTATAGGGCTTTCCTGTCAATAAATTACCGTATAATGGCTTGTGAGCTACTTTACCCAGCATTTTTCCATCTTTGAAAGCAGCTGCTTTCAGGTCGATATTACCTTCCAGAACGAAAGGATTTTCGTACAGTGTGGATGTTTTACTAGGTTCACTGCCGTCCGTAGTATATCGGATTTCTGCATTCGGATAGAAACTTTCCAGCATTACCATTAAAGGAGCGTTTTCACCCGCGTGCGTATTTACGTTTACATCAAAGAAGTTGAGACAAGGTTTGGTGTTCATTACTTCCAAACGTTCAAATTCAGTTACCATTCGTTCGCAGAAATTCTTCCAGTCTTTGTTTGCGTTTTGTGTCCAGGCCGTTTCGGCGATAGCCATTGCACGCGGGAAGGCCTGATAGTCTGTACGTTCGGAAGTCTGCATATATTCTCTCCATATATTGCCTTGTATTCCGATGATATGCTTCTTGGCAAGCTCGTCTGCATCGTCCGGAACAGGGTTATAGCTATATGTTTTCTTCAGTGTGTTGTATCCGCCGATAGTCGTCGGAGCAATTCCCGGTTCTTCCTGGTAGTAGTCCAGATATACATAAGGGTTCGGAGTCATAATCGCATTATGTCCGGCTTTGGCAGCGTTCATTCCTCCTTCTACACCACGCCATGACATAACAGTCGCATTTGGAGCCAGACCACCTTCGAGGATTTCATCCCAACCAATGATGTTCCTGCCTTTGCTATTCAGATATTTCTCCATGCGGGTAACAAAATAGCTCTGCAACTTATCTTCTTTACTATGCTTTATTCCGTCCGTCTTGCTGGGAGTCGTATCATCCTTCAGTCCTAACTGGCGGATTAGCTGCTGGCAGAAAGCACTGTTCTTCCACGCTGTTTTGGGACATTCGTCGCCACCGATGTGAATGTATTCGCTAGGGAATAATTCAATTACTTCATCCATCACTCCTTCAAAGAATTTGAAAGTTGTTTCACTCGGACAGAATACCTGTTCGAATACACCCCATGTAGGAGATACTTTATAAGTCTGTGTAGAATCACATGACAGTTCCGGATAGGCGGCCAGTGCAGCCAACGCATGTCCCGGCATTTCTATTTCGGGAACAACGTTGATATATTTACTTGCAGCATAAGCTACTACATCTTTGATTTGTTCCTGTGTGTAATACCCTCCGTGTTCTTTTCCGTCGAATACTTGCGGATAATTTACATAGTAATAGTCTACCAATGTCTTTTCACGTTTAGAACCGATTTCTGTCAATTTAGGATATTTCTTGATTTCGATTCTCCATCCCTGATCGTCTGTCAAATGCCAATGGAAAACATTCATCTTGTTCATTGCCAGCAAGTCGATAAACTTGTAAATATAGTCAATCGGTACATAATGGCGGCAAACATCCAGCATCAGTCCGCGGTGAACAAAACGGGGCGAATCTTCTATTTCTACAGCAGGAACCGACCAGTTTGCTTTCTTATCCAACTGGTTTCCGTAAACCGCCGGAGGGAGTAACTGATAAAGTGTCTGTACGCCGTAGAAGAACCCGTTCGGCTGGGAAGCGGTGAGTGTAATGAGACTGGGAGTAACGGATAATTTATATCCTTCCTTCGGCATACCTTCCTGCACAACAAAACAGATTGCTGATTTTCCATCTGCACTTTCTGCTTCTTTCAACGAGATTCCTGCTGTCTGTTTTAAACGTTCGGCCAGGCTGTCGGCAATACCTTTAACTTCCGGAGCATCGGAAGGAATTACCAGACTGACTTTGCTGTTTAGTTCAAAACGTCCTTCCTGTGGGAGAATTTGATTGGGTTTGGGAACGATGTTGTACTCGTTCGCCGCTTCTTTTGTCTTTTGGCAACTGGGGGCAATCATAAGCAAGGACAAAAGAAGAAGAGAAATACTTTTCTTCATGGTCAAAATGTGTGTTAAGTTATAAATAGATTTGACAGGGCAAATGTACTTGTTTTAATGATAAGTTCCAATGATATGGAAATAAAAAAGCCGGAACGGATTCCGGCTCTTAGCTAAAGTTTTAGATTTACATAGTTATATATTAAGAGAGATGTTTTATTTCAGAAGTTGTTCTTCAATGATTTGCACATACTTTTCCGGCGTAGCACCAACCTCGATTATCGGTTTGCCGCCTACCGGGATGAAGAATAACGTAGGTAATGCCTGTACACTAAAATGGCTACATAAATCTTTTTCTTTATCAGCATTTACCTTATAGAATATAACTTTTCCTTTATATTTTTCAGCTAGTTTCTCCATTTCCGGAAGTAGACGCATACATGGACCGCACCATGTAGCCCAAAAATCGATAACTATCGGTTTGTCTCCATTATAGATGAAATCATTTCCTTTTCGGTAGTCGAAAATGTGTTCGAGGAAGAACTGGCGGGTAATTGGATTCAATTTACCATCTTCAACTTTGGTTTCCGTCACTTTAGCTTCCGCTTCCGGTATAGGAACCATATCGAATGGTTGAAAGTAAATTTTCTGATGAATATAGTCAATAGATATAATTCCGTAGTCCAGTATCTTTTTGCCTAATACGGAACGTTTCAAGAATGGGTTTTTCACTGCTATGGCATCTTCAATCTTTGTTTTTACAAACATCGTTTCAGGTAGGATGAGGCTTTCCTCTTCTTTCCTTGTTTCTTTATATCCATTGGAGACTTTTTGGTTACTTCCTTTGGTATATTGTGTGTTCCATGTATTGAAATCTGCTTCAGTAAGATTCACTAATCCTTCACTCCATGTATCCAGGACAAAAGATATCGGCTTTCCCTGAATGTTTATCGGACATACTACTCCTAATCCTGTTATCAGGTTAAAATTTTCCCGATAGTTAAGTTTCATATAAGAAGGACGGTAGGGTTGTGTAATCGTAATTTTCTTCCGTTGCATGTCAATGGTTAATACAGAAGTGCGGAAAACAGCACCACTTAATACACCCATAACCCCTAGCTTGCGTAGATAAGGTTCGTCTTCTAATGTGAAAGCCGGAAGATCGTTTGCAAATGTATTTTTACCAATAGCTACTGTTCCCATTTCATATACCTTTCCAACAGGTACCTGTTTAAATACAAAATCTTGGTAAGAACTAAAAGTTCCTCTCTTTTCTGTATTGATGTGTAACTTTTTGAGAGCTTCAGGAAGTAGAGCGTTATGTCCCGATAAATCAAGGACAAAGTCAGCTGCTTCACCATTTATAGTGGCTTCCACGATAATTTTTCCATCAATAGTTTTGAATGGAATGACCTCTGTCATACTGTTTTGTGTTTGTGCACTGATGCCTCCTGTGATACAAAATGCAAGCAAACAGAGATACATTTTAGTTATTATTCGTTTCATATATTCTTTCTGTTTAAAGTTTATTTCTCTTTCCTGATTTCAATTCTTTTCTCTTGATTATCTTTTTTGATGATAATATAGCCGGTATCACCAGGTATAGCATTCATAATTTCTTCTACGGCCATCTGGCTCATGGGGCAATCTTTAAGAGAAGTTCCGTTGATATTAATCACTTCGTCGCCGAAAGCAACTGTATCTTTCATGCTATCCCATATAGTTGTAATTTCGAATCTTTCGTTGCGCGGTAATATGCTTACGTTCCAAAGAGAGGGAACACCTCCCATGTCGGTTTTTCCTTCTTCAAATGGGAGGAAGTAAAAACGTCTCCGCATATAATCAATAATTACTTTACCATATTTCAGTAGATCCACCCCGATGATAGTTCCATTCATGACAGTTGTTGTACTACCTACGTTTGTGAATTCTTTTCCCATGATATTGATAGAAGGTACAGATACTTTTTTAATATCTACCGGCTTGCCCAACCCTGTTATTCCGGCAGCTACGATACCATATCCATGATTGGTAACTTGCGAAATGTCAGCCAACCTGTTGTAATCTTCCGTACAATAAAGCAGAAAGCCTCCTGCACCTGTGTCGAATAGAACTTTTAAATCATTGTTTCCTAAGCGAACGTTGACAATGGAATGATGTTCAGTTTCATCTAACAGCGGAATTCCATCTGTAACCTTTAACTTTTCGGGACGATAAGGATAGTTGATTACCATTATTTTAGAACGGGAATCGAATGTTACTACCGACTGTGCAAAGGCATCTCCTCCCAGAATTCCGACAACTCCCAGTTCTGTGAAGAATGGATTCTTAGGTAGTACCATCGTTTTCAACTGTTTGATTTTGTAGTTCTTTCCGATGGAAATATTTTGTACGTGGGCTTCCTGATAGTTGGAGCCTTGTGCATTCACATCGGAAATGCGCATATATCCTGCGGCAGTAGCTTTCATTTCAGTTGCGGCGTCATACATAGTCCCGGTTCTTCCTCCTGTATCGACGATGTATTTTACATTTACGCCATTAACAGTAACGGGTATAATGATTTTCTCCTGAATGAATTCATAAGGAATGGTATCGCAAACTTTATTCTGGATTTGCGCTATCGTTTCTTGTCCGCAGTTTAGAAATAATAGCAGCCATAAGCCGGTCAGTATTCCTATTCTTTTCATGTCATTCTTTTTTGTAGATAATATTTTTTATTCCGGAAGCAGTTTCAATCGTTAGCTTCGTCTGTTTTTTCTCTTTCAATTCCGGTATTCCGTTCAGAATACTTTCGCAGAAGTCATATTTTTTAGCAGGTTTGCCATTAATCTTAATCACTTTGTCTCCTACTTCTATCTTACCTTTCGTGCTGCTCCAGACGGTGGATACATATAAGTCTCCGTCTTTGACCGTCAAATCGAAGTTGTTGCATTGATTGTTGATTTCATTATCCGGTTGGAAAGCTTCAAAATAGAATCTTCCACGTGGATAGTCGATAGTCACTTTTCCGTATTGTAATAACTTTACACCTAGTAATGTGTAAGGGTGTTTGTCTGTATGGGTCGTTAAGTTGCGGAATTTGGTGGCTCCTACTGATAATAAGGGAATATGTACTCTATATGAAGATGCTTTATCTGCTTGTCCGGCTACTCCGATGCTTCCTTCCCCATATCCTTCAGAAACGACTTCCATAGATGCCTCCGGTTTAATTCTCTCAAAATCACTTTCAATAAGAGATAACAGACTGGGACTGCCTGTATCAAATAATACGGTGATGTTGCTGACCGGAGCGATCTGTACATTGACAATTGGCATTCCTCCTTCTTTGGTGAAATTCAGCATTTTTCGTAAAGATACTGTAGAAGGCTTTTCGGCAGATGTGACTATGATATTTTTAGTCTGCGAATCAATGCTTACAATAGTACTTGCAAATAAATCGCTTCCGATGATACCATCTACTCCAAAACATTCCCAGCCTTTTACTTCATTGATGATTAGCGACGGGGCATTTTTAAAGTTAATAACATCATCGGGAGTCGTCAGATTTTCTATTCGCGTAGTTTTGTAATAGCTTTCCACGTTATTCACATCTGTCACCTTCATAGAGTCTGTTGCTGTTATTTGTAGTGCTTGACAGGCTTTAGTGGTAAGTGCGGTGCGCCCTCCGGTATCAAAGATAAAAGGGCGTGCATTGCCGTTCACTTTCATTTCGATAACCATTTTTTCGCCTACTATCCGATAAGGTATAGTTGCTTTATATTGTTGGGCGAATAAAGGGACCGCCATGCAAAAGGCAATGACGGTTCCTATTAGACGAGTATATTTCATAGACTAATCTTTATTTGCTGACTTTTTCTGCTTCCAAGATTGCTTGGTAGGCATTAACGATACCTCCGGAAATACATAGGTCATCAAAAAGGAATAAATCTTGTGAAGGGCTATCGTTCACGCGGATTCCTTTTTCTACTTCTATGCCTTTGCGTGAAGTGACGCTTTTTAATAATATGTCACGGATTTGAGAACCGGTCAGTTTTGGGAAATAAGACTTCACAAGAGCAGCTACGCCAGCTACAGTAGCCGAAGCCATTCCTTCTCCAGTTCCTTTTTGATAAGTGTCACCCATATAAGATGAATAAATGTCTGTTCCCGGAGCATAAATATCGAGAGCAGTTGCACCGTAATTGGTGTTCAATACCGGATTTCCATTCTTGTCTGAAGAAGCAACTACCATAAAATTAGTAAGTTCTCCCTCTTTATTCATCTTACGATTGGGAAAGAATTCCTCTTTATCCATATCCATTGATAGATCCCAAACCGGAACTATAACTAATGCCCCTTTCTTCTCTGCCTCTTTCAACGCCTCTGACACCCATTGTTTCTGCTCTTTCGGATATATGGAGTTTTGTTCCGGTAATACGATTACATCTGCACCGTGGTTTACTGCATAGCGGATGGCCAATGCCATATCTTTCAGGTACGGTTCTCCTTCTCCCGGGTGGATGCGTAAAGTCATGATTTCAGCATTGTCCGCAATACCATTACTTCCGATACCGTTGTCACGTTTAGCTGCGATAACGCCGGCCTTCATTACGCCTGTTGCCGCATCAGATGTTAACAGTACATTATTACCATAATGCGTATCGTTAATATCCAGAGGATTATCACCTACAATTTCTTTTCGATTATCACTTCCGTATCTCTTTAAAGCTTCTTCATAAGACGCTTTAGCTGTTTCTACACTTTTCTTTCCCATATTCTGATAAACAGGTTCCCATTTATCCGTATTATAGATGCTGAAATAGTAGGCAGTAAGCATAAAGGCAACTTCAGAAAGACTGTCTCTTTCAGCTTTGGGATCATAACAACTTTGGAAGTCCTCAACAGTCAGCTCTTTTCCGGGAAAACGTTTTTTCATGTCCTTATCGAACTTTTCAACATATTCTTCTATAACATAAGATAGTTGAAGACCGCCGTAAGCTCCACCGATTCTTGATTCCGGCATGACTTTATAGCGATAGTAATTATATTCTTCTATGTTTTCCGGTGCGGGGACTTCTTGGCGTTTTCCATTAACTATTTTATAATACTTCTTTCCGTCAAAGATATAATCAGCGTATTTATCTTTGAGACGGAAGAATTCACGTTCTCCTTCGCGTGTCAAAGCTTCCATTACTTGGCCGTCTTTACCACCGATGAAGTTCCAGCCATTGATGTCGTCAACAAACCCGTTTTTATCATCATCTTTTTGGTTTGACTTTTCTTTTGGATTGATCCAGATTGCGTGTTTCAGGTCTTCGTGTTCTACATCCATTCCGGTTCCGATCAGTGCAACAACCGGTCTTTTCTTTGCTTTCTTTTTGTTGGCTTTCAAGTAATCATAAGCTTTGTTTACTTCAGCTCCGTATACACTGTCCTGGTCGAAAGAACAGTTAAACCAGTCCAGTTCGGATTGTTTTTTTTGTGTTTCTGCCTTTGGTTTGATTAACTGGGCTGATACAGTAACGCTGATAAAACAGCATACGATTGGAAATATAAGTTTCTTCATTGTCAAAAGAGTTATAATTTATATAGTTTGTTTATTGTCTTATTTTTAAAATGGCTTCGCGTACTTGTTCACCCCGAACGTTGCGTGCAGCAAGTTTGCCTTCTTTGTCAATGACTACAAGGAAAGGGATGGAGTAGAAGCCGTAAGCAGTCTGGATAGCACTTGGAGTCTTGCTGTTTTTAGGGAATCCTGTCTTATCCCACAGCATCACCCACGGCAATTTTTCTTCATCCAGCATTTTTCTCCATTTTGCTTCGCTGTCATCCAGCGAGACACTGATGAATTCCAGATCGTCAGCCTTCAATTCATTGTATATGGTTAGCATACTACGCATCTCTTTACGACAAGGACCACACCAGGAGGCACAGAAGTCAAGTACGACAATTTTCCCACGGAAGTCTTTCAGACTTACGTTTTTTCCGTTGGCATCTGTGAAAGTAAAGTCGGGACATTCTGCACCAATGATTTGGTGGGAGAGGATTTCTACCCTGTTTACCAGCCATTTGGCAGATAAGGACTTTCTGTCTTGTTCCGGTATCATGTCTAATAGCATTTTGTTGGATTGGTAATCATTTACATCTGCCAGATAGGCTAATGCAGATGCCATGGAGGGAGTTAGTTTTCCTTTGACGGAAGTAGAAATCGTTGCTATATCCGGGTCTTTTTCTGCTGGCATATAGTTTTGTAAAGTCAGAAACGGATCGATGCCAGTGAATGAAAGCGAACTTTGTTCAGGGTTCTTTTCGTCGAAGTAGCCATTGATTGTTACCGGGTTATTTTCCAGATAAATATTCTGTTCGGTTTCTCCTAAATAGAGTTTGTAGACATCAGGAATGATGTTTATTTCATCGGTACTGAATGTGTTATTAGTACCGATGATGCAGCTTAATACAACGCCTTCATTCATATCTTTTATTTGTAAAGTCGTTGGCTTTAATACTTTTATTCTTCCTGATATTCTTAGCCCGTTATTTCCCCATATGGTGGTACCGCATAAGAGTAATATGGTTAATAATAGATTTTTTACTTTTGTCATTATTATGAGTTTATAGTTCATTATCAGAGTTGTTATTCTTCATCTGGAGTCTCCGGTATTGGAGGTAAAGGTAAATCCCAGTCTTCCGGTCCGTTGGCTATTGCTTCCAGATCGATCTGATATTTATCTTTTAAATATTTCTGTACGAAAGCAAACTTTTCGGTGAGAAAAGGATATTTATCAGCCGGATATACCTCTGCTAGTCGTGCTTGGTTATAGTACATGGAAAGATGCATATATCCTATAAAAGTCTCTTCATTGGTTGGAGGATAAGAGTTGTTGGCTGGTTCGCTGATACTATTGAATACATACGTGTTTACACTTCCCGGATATCCTCTGGTAAGATAATAGTTTGGGTCATCTTCCATTCCCAAGCCTGCTATCAGATTAGTGACATGGTCGAATCCCACTTCAAATTCTTCAGGTATAATGATGTTTCCGGCTTTTACTGCTTTTTCCAATACGGGAGCCAATATCATTTTCCGGCGTCTGTCAAGGAGTGCTCTGTCTGTGGGAATTAAATAAGGATCGCTGGGATTGTCTTCTCCAAACATACAAGTGCACCAATAATCCAGCCCATCGTAATTTTCGTGTATGGGTACAATCCAGCTTGCTAGGATTACGCCTCCAACTTCTAATACGCCTTTACTATAGACATTGTATCCCAAATACCAATACATAGGCAGAACTTTAGATGTGATCGGCGGATTCAAGTATGCAAAGATATGCTTTTTCATAAATTCGACATAGTAATTGGTCATTTCGTCATTTACACAGCCTTGGCCTTCGTAGCCACTACCATATGATATGCCTGTCCAGCTGCGATTAAAATCAGCCCTTTGCAGATCTTTATAAATAAGATATACATTATAGTCTTCGTATATTTGGGCGATGTCATCGTCCCAACTATTATTTCCTTGAGGTACTTTAAAGCGTAATTCAATGCCTCCTTCTGTAGGAGTCAGTGTGTCTTCTTCATAACATGAGGTGAATAATGCCATACAAGCAAGTAATCCCCATAATATATATTTTTTTTTCATATTCATTTCTTTTGTTTAATTCATAAGATATATACTATTAACTTTCGCGTTTTGGAGCTAAAGGGTTCTGCTCCAGTTTTTTATTTTTAATTAAGACGGCGTCTGGTATAGGCATGGTATAGGAAGGATCATTCTGTTTTAATGTATATACCTGTTCTCCCCATCTATGAATAATTTGTGGCATTCCGTAGCGTCGGAGATCAAACCATCGTTGCCCTTCAAAACAAAGTTCTTTTCTTCTTTCATTTTTGATGAAAGTTTTGAGCGCATCACCTGTTAATCCGGTAGGCTCAACAAATTTGTCGGGTTCATAACGTTTAGCCAGTAAGGTTTTTAAAGCAGATAGTGCTGTACTCTCGTCATTATTATGGGCAGCTGCTTCTGCTAGATTTAAATAAGCCTCACCTAGTCTGAAGGATAAAGCAAAGTTTTCCGAACCACTAGGTTCACCTGTAGCTGAAAGTTTGTATTTGCCGAAAGTAGTATAAGAGTCTTCATAGAAAACTTTATCATCTTTATTGAACTCTTTTGCTATATACTTTTCTTTTCTTAAATCTCCATCTTCAAAGCTTTCAATCAAGTTATCAGAAGCGATAAAAGCTTCTCGGTAATAGGTGGTGGTATTACCGAAGTAACCTTCTTCCTCATACTCTACCGACTCATCATTGAATACAGTTAAGTCTGAAACGCTTCCATATAACCAAATAACCTCAGATGATTTTAAAGATGTAAAATTGTAATAAGGCTCTGCCACTGTTGGAGAAGGGAGGTTATTTAAGTCTACTAAAGCGAAGGACCAGTCTTTTATTACTTTGTTGGCGTATATCGCTGCATCTTTCCAGTTTTCCATATAGAGAAAGACGCGGGACTTCAGCAATTGTATCATTGGAAGGCTAACCAGATAATTCGGTTCATATTGTTTATCTTTGCTTAAAGTAAGGAATAAACGTTCAGCTTCATTCAGATCGTCCACAATTTGGTTGTATACTTCCTCAACGGTGTTTCGTGTCATTAATAGTTGGTCTTCAGGTAGCAGGTTGCTGTCTAGTTTGAGTGGAACTCCTAAAGCCTGTTTGTTATAGTTGTATGGTGCTCCAAAATGATTGACTAACATAAAATAATAGAAAGCTCTTAATCCGAGGGATTGGGCTATTACATAATTTTTTTCAGCCTCCGTACCATTTACGTCACCGATATAATCAAGAGCTGCATTTGCGCCTAAGATATAGTTATAGTATCCTTCCCAGATATTCTGAAGAGGATAACCATTTCTTTCCATAATGAAAAACATATCCGGTTGCCATGTATAAACAGCTTGTTTGGCTTCTATATTTTTTAGAGAGTTGATGCTAAATTCATAATCAGTTTTGTGGAACTGAATGTCATCGTCTAAGAAGCTAAGAAAGGGTAGTAGGAAATTGCTTTTATCCTGTCTGGGATAAGCAGAACCGATTAACATTTCTTGCAAAGCATTTGCATCTTTGGGAACGTACTCACTTTGAGATTTAGGCTCTAGAAAATCTGAGCAAGAGGATAGTGATAGTAAGACTATTCCTGTTAGTATGTATATAATTCTTTTCATTGTCTATCTTTTTATTTTTTTAGAAACCAATGTTAATACCTAATGAATAATTCCGTGGAAGTACACTGTTGCTAACTTCCGGGTCGAAACCGTTGAAACGTTTGCTGGCGATAACAAAGATGTTATCCATGTTAAAGTTGAGTGATAGATTTTTCATATATATTTTTTCGCACCACTCACGTTTCATTTGCCAGGATAGACCGATGTTGCGGCAGCGTAAGAAAGAACCACTGACCACCATAGCGTCAGATTGTTCCCATAATGGAATGCTATAAACATTCTCATTGTTGGGCAATTCTATATAAGCCATTCCTGCTTTGGGTAAAGAAGGAATGATTGTATGGGCTTCGTCTCCCGGTTCTTTCCAACGGTTCAGTAAATCGCGGTTTATATTTGTATATGGATCTGGCATATAATAAGAACTAGCGAATTGTTCGTATGGTGATGGCAGACGTTTCTTGTTGCCGAGTAAAAGTGAAAAACTGGTGTTTAAAGTTAATGATTTATAGCGGAAACTTAAGCTCAATCCACCAGTGAAATAAGGATCTTTCTGACCAGAATATACCAGATAAGTAGTCGGATCTATTTGTCTGCTACGTTCTTCTTCCGGAATATCCAAAAGATTGAATAAAGCTTCACCGGTTTTTCCGTCTAATCCTGCAAAAGAGTATGACCAGAAACTGCTGAGCGGATATCCTTCTTTTAATACAATATCTGAACGTCCACTTAAGAAGGAAGCTGCATTGACATCAATGTCTGTATGTCCGCCTTCATTCCAGTTCTTGGAAGCATTCAAACTGACACTTAATGCATAGTCCCGTTTCTGTATCGGGGTAAAAGTTAATGTGTATTCGATACCTCTGTTGTGGATAATACCACCGTTGCGTTTCATGGATGTTATTCCATATTCATAAGGTAATTCCAGTTCAACAATGGCATTGGATCGTCTTGTATAATATTCCAAATTCATATAAAACATACTGAATAATTCCAGGTCTACACCGAAATTCCATGATTTGGTACGTTCCCATGATAGATTCGGATTTGGGATTTGGGAGATGGTAGACTGATATCTGTTGTATAGATTAGCCACTTTCCCCTGATTTAAAATCAAATCCGGACTAATGCGCGTTACTGCATTTCCTTGAATACCATAGGTGCCGCGGAAGTTTAAGGTTGTTATCCATTTTACATATTTCTTCATGAAGTCCTCTTCTGAAGCTCTCCAGGAGAAACCGAATGAATAGGTAGGGTCAATACGGTGATTGGCATCCTGACCGAAACGGTTGGATGCATCATTACGTATATTTGCATTAACAACATATCGGTTTTTGAGTGAATATGCCAATGTGGCGAATACGGAAAGGTAATTGTCTGTAGTATTGACTTTTCTCCATCCACCATCATATATCTTTTTTAAAAGCCCCCATCCTTCGTTTTTAGAACCTGTAATCGGTGTAAAAGCTTGTGGAGTGGTTGGTAATGTTATTACTTCTCCTCTATCTGGGGCATATCCCCATACCGTATTGCTGACACCTTTATTAGTGGAAGAACGTAATTCCATACCTACTAAAGCATTAATTCGGTTCTCATTATTAAAGGCTTTACTGAATTGCAGTTTATTTTGGATGTTGTAAGAGTACTGCTGTGCGTTATTTGTGAATAATTCGCCTCCGAATGGGAGTAAGGCTGCTCCAAACTCTTTACTGTTTGGTGAGACAGAGTTGAAATCATAACCACGATATGTTTCAGCAATATAAAACGTTTGTTCAGTTTCCCAAGCTTCGTTTGTGCTGTTATTATTGGAATATCCACCAGTAAATTGGTAAGTTAACCAGTCCAATATATTCCATTTCAAGTCTAGCGAAGCTGACATGAAACTTGATTTTGATTTAGAACCACTATTATTCCGTTCATTTACGAAATTGTATGATAATGATTTGACTCCGCTATTGTATGGGTATGAGGCTTTCATTTGATAGTAAGCATCAGGGTCTATAGAACGATTGGTAGTAGTAGCATACCCCATAGGATTGACTCCTCCGGCAAAACCGTTATTCGTACTTACGCTACCGTTGATCGTTGCATTAATCGTTAGTTTTTGTACCGGGCGTATGGTGATGGCAACGCGTCCGGTCATACGTTCACTGTCGTTTCCTATTTCCTGCCCTTCGCTATTGGAATATCCCATAGAAGCTGCATAACTGTATTTATTTGTTCCACCGGAAACACTTATATTATGGTTATGGCTAAAAGAACGGCGGGTTAGTAGTTTGAACCAATCTGTATTTTGTGTTTCCAGAACATTGCGTTGTGCCAGAAAATCTTCAGAAGATATATCGTGCGATAGATACATATTCAATAATCCTTCATAAGTATATATTTGTTTGATTGGTTCTGTGCCATAAGGTGTTCCCCAGTTAAAAGCTTCTTGTGAGAATAGTACTCTTTCTTTGGAATTCATATAATTAAACTGTCCATAGTTGGGACGCGTACCCATTACAAAATTAGAGGTGTAATTGACACTTAGACGATCAGTCGTATTCTTTTTGGTTGTGATCTCAATAACACCATTCGATGCTTTTGAACCATAAATAGCGGTCGCAGAAGCATCTTTTAAAATACTAATGCTTTCGATATCAGCAGGATTTAACCAAGAAATCTGATTACCGATAATGTTTTTCAAGTCCTCTGTCATGAGAGAAGATGCATTCAATTCCAGGGGGTCTTCCTGAATGATGCCGTCGACTACCCAAAGTGGGTCTTGATTACCCAGTAAGGTACTGGTACCACGGATTTGAATTTTCGGGGCAGTACCTACACGACTACTTGTATTGGTGACAATCATACCTGCCACACGTCCTTGCAACATTTGGTCAATAGTGGTATATGAAGGCATTAAAATATCTTTTGCTTTTACTGTGGTAATAGAACCTACTAGGTCACGGCGTTGAATATTCTGATAACCGGTTACAACCACTTCGTCAATTTCAGTACTGGAACTGTTTAGAGTGACATTAATCGTTTTCTTTCCTGTATATCTTACAGTCTTTTTCTCCATTCCGATGAATGAATAAGTTAATATTAACCCTTCTTGTGCAGGAATATTAAAAGTGTAATGTCCGTCTAGTCCGGCGATAGCTCCATGTTTTGAACCTCGGACAGTGACTGTAGCTCCGGGAAGTGCTTCACCGCTTGCATCACGTATCCATCCACTAATCGTGATTTTATTAGTCTTTCTTTTCTTAATAACGATGGCAGTGCCTGATACTTCATAAGTCAGGTTAGTTCCTTCCAGACATTCATCCAGAATTTCGGTGATCGTTTTGTTTTTTGCCCTTACGCTGATATCGGTTATGTTAGCGATATCTTCTGTTGCGTACATAAAGATGAATTTTGTACGGTTTTGCAAATACCAAAGCGTAGATTCCAGGCTTTCGCCTCTCAGATCAACGGAGATTCGCTGATTGTCTTGTGCTTGAATCATAAGTGAAGAAAGGGAGAATATCCATAAAAGGCAGAGCTTAACGAAATTTCTGCTTACATAAGATACTCCCTTTGAGGAGGATTGTGTTCGTTTTTTCATAATGCGTTAGTTATAATATGTATTAATAGTTATTGTTTATAAGAAATGTGCAGTATACCTTCTCTTTGTTTTATGTCTACCATATTTAATTCCATTATCATGTCGATAATTGGATTCATGTTTGCATAGCGGTTGAGATAAGCTCCGATTTGTACCTGTCTGGCTGCATCGTCTTCAAAAGTGTATGTGAATCCGTACCATTTGGAAAGATATGACATTACATTCTCAAGAGGAACGTTCATAAATATGAATGATCCGGACTCCCAGGAAGTGTATAATTCTGTATTTACGTTAGATACGGTACTTTCCCGACTATTTTTGTCATATACGAAATGTTGGTTTGGAATCAATTCATAATCTTCGTTTTCACTGCTAATCTCTATAGCTCCACTAATTAGTGTAGTACTTTCCACTTCTTCATCCGCATAAGCCCTTACATTGAAAGAAGTTCCTGTCACCCGAATAGAAGTGTGCGGTGTTTGCACGATAAAAGGATGTGCTTTATCTGGAGCAACATCAAAATAGGCTTCACCTTCAACCTGTACGATGCGTTCCTTATCGCTGAAACAAATCGGATAAGTCAGTTGTGATTCTGCGTTCAGATGTACTTTTGTTCCATCCGAAAGGACAATGTGACATTCCATACCATGCAGTGTACGAAGCGTATTTTTGATTTCTTTCACTTTGGGCTTGTTGGCAGGAGTTTGATAATTTATCCCTTTGGAGTCAATGATGAACACTTCAGTTGCACCCTCCGGAAGGACATTCTCAAAAAGGTTGAAGGTGTTGCCATTACTTAAAGTCAGTTCTCCGCCATGGGTTCCTGGAGTGATTTCACCGATTGGTTCTCCGGCTACCCAATTATAAATAAGGTATGAAATCGGTATTAACAATAGCAAAAGAAGAGCCGCATATTTCAGACTCCTTTTCCATGAAAGAAAACCGGATGTTTTTTCTCCTCCTAGTAGCGGATAGATTCTGTCCCATGCCTTTTGTGAAGAGAAGCTTTTTATTAACCGGCTGTTTTCTTCATACGTTTCCTTATTTAATATCCGGTCGGCTATTTTTTGATGCTCCGGATTTTCATCCAACCACGCATGATAGTTTTTTTTCTCTTCGGGAGTAGACGAATGAGTAAATAAGGAAGCTAAGATTTTTGCAATTTTAAATTTTTCTTTGAATGAATTCATCGTTTTTTCGATTTGTTATATAAGTAAAACAATCCAATCGAAAAAACGGGGTAATCAAAAAGTTACTTTATTTGCATAAAAATAGTAATAAGGTGTAATTTATGCCTTTGAGACTTTCGCGAAGTTTGCGATAGGCGAATTTCTTTAACGTATGGACAGTGCCTTCTGAAATTTGCAATTTGTCAGCAATCTCATGGTTTTTTAACCCTTTCATAGAGTATAAGATGATATTTCGCATTTGGGTAGGCAATTCTTCTACCGCTTTGCGAACCATGTGGAATGTTTCCTGTTCGATAATAGCAGCTTCAAAACCACTATCGAATTCTTCCTGTCCGGAAAAATTAGGAATATCTAATTGTTCATGTTTTAGGTGATTCAGACATTTATTTCGGGTGACGGTATAAAGGAAGCTTTTTACTTTCAAAATGTTGTCGAAATCTTCTTTCCGTTCCCAATAAGCTAACAGTACATCTTGCGCAATGTCTTTGCAAACTTCTTTGTCTTCAATATAGTGGGATGCGAACACGCAAAGAATAGGATAGTAGTCATCAAATAGCTTTTTGAAAGCCTGTTTGTTACCACGTCTGATGTCTGCAATTATATTTTCTATATGTATGTTCACTATTTAGGGTGGAGCGACTGGTGCAGGAATTTTCTTATCCAATCTTACTTATTTTCTTCAGCTTTTCTTCTTCGATGATTTTGATCTTTCTTCCGTCGATTGTAATCAGTCGTTCCGTAGCGAACTGTGACAATGTGCGGATAGCATTCGAAGTAGTCATATTAGAGAGATTAGCTAAATCTTCGCGTGAAAGATAAATGCTCAAAGTAGATCCGTCTTCTTCCAAGCCGTAGCTTTCTTTCAGGAAGATGAGAGATTCGGCCAAGCGTCCGCGGATATGCTTTTGTGTCAGATTGACAGTGCGTTCGTCTGAGATGCCGAGATCAATAGAAAGCTGGCGGATAAAAAACATAGCCAGGTCATTATTCTGGGCAACTAAAGTTAAGATAGCATTCATAGGAATCAGACAAACAACAGAGGGTTCGAAAGCTGCTGCGGCAGTTACAAAATCTTGTTTGGCAAAATAAGCACGATAAGCAAAGTATTCGCGTGGTTTAATCATGCGAATAATCTGACTTCTACCTCCCACGCCATCTTTGAAGATTTTTACTTTCCCACTGATAAGACACATCAGATGAGAAGGTGTTTCCCCTTCGCAGTAGATGGTTTCATTTTTTTTGTAGGTTTGTATCGTATAATTGTTCATCAGAAACTCCTTTTGCTCGTTATTTAAAGGAGCTAACATATCGGATAACGGTTCCGAAATATCGATGTCTGACATATTCATTTTTACCATGAGTGCTACAAAACTGTGTTATACAGCACAAAAGTAAAAAGAAAAAATGAGAAAATGAACGAATCTATAAAAAGATTGCACAAAAGTGGGAGCTTTCGTGCAATCTTATAGGCATTTTATTTAGTAAATAACAGTTCCCTGTATTTGGGTAACGGCCATATTTCATCGTCCACTTCCATCTCCAAATGATCGATGTGATCGCGGATTTGATCGAGGTATGGACGTACTTTTTCTTCGTATGCAAATGCTCTTTCCTTGTAGTTCTCCATGTGGTTGGCAACTTTTCGTGCTTCGGTCATTTCGCGAACCAGTACTTTGATGGAAGTGACCCGGTGTGAAATTTCACGGATCAGCTCTTTGCGGTCGGCACTCAACACTTCGTACTCTTCAGCCGGGAATATTTCTTTCAGTCCGCGAAGATTTTCGAGCAATCGGTTCTGATAGGCAACGGCAGTCGGTACGATGTGATTGATGGCGAGGTCGCCCAATACACGGCCTTCGATTTGCACCTTCATGGTATATTTCTCCAGTTCCACTTCCAGACGGCTGTTCAATTCGGTTTCGTTGAAGATACGTTCGCCAATCAGCACTGATTTGGATTGGTTGTCAATATAGTGCATCAGGGCTTCCGGTACGTGGCAGATGTTAGTCAGTCCGCGGCGTGCGGCTTCCTGTTTCCATTCTTCAGAATAACCGTCGCCCTCAAAACGAATCGGTTCGGAAGCGATAATCGTTTCTTTCAGTATGCGGAAGATGGCTTCATCTTTGCCTACTCCTTCTTCCATCAGTTTTTCTACTGATGCGCGGAATTCGTTCAACTGATTTGCCATGGCGGCATTGATTGCAATCATGGAGGCGGCACAGTTGGAAGACGAACCTGCGGCACGGAACTCGAAACGATTTCCGGTGAATGCGAAAGGAGAGGTGCGGTTACGGTCGGTAGTATCCAGTAGGATTTCGGGGATACGTCCGATACCTAATTTAAGAGTGGTTTTTTCTTCCGGTGTCATTTTCTCGTTTCCTACCTGGCGGACAATTTCGTCGAGAGTAGACGATAGTTGTGAACCCAGGAAGCAGGAGAGAATGGCGGGAGGAGCTTCGTTGGCTCCCAAACGGTAGCTGTTGCTGGCGCTCATGATGGAGGCACGCAGTAAATCCTGGTTTTTATAAACCATCATTAAGGCGTTTACCAGGAAAGTGAGGAATAGCATGTTTCCTTTCGGATTCTTTCCGGGGGCGAACAAGTTGATGCCGGTGTCGGTGCAGAGCGACCAGTTGTTGTGCTTGCCCGAACCGTTTACTCCGCTGTATGGCTTTTCGTGTAGGAGTACATTGAAGTGATGTTTCCTTGCGATACGTTTCATCAAATCCATGACAAGCTGGTTGTGGTCGTTGGCAAGGTTGCAGTTTTCGAAGATAGGGGCCAACTCAAATTGGTTGGGGGCTACTTCGTTATGACGGGTTTTGGCGGGAATACCCAGTTTGTGACACTCAATTTCGAGTTCTTTCATAAATGCCGTGACACGTGGAGGGATGGAGCCGAAATAGTGGTCTTCCAACTGTTGGTCTTTGGCGGAAGAGTGTCCCATCAGTGTCCGTCCCGTCAGGCAGAGGTCGGGGCGTGCATTATATAAGGAAGAGTCAACTAGAAAATATTCCTGTTCCCATCCTAAATTGGTATATACGCGTGTGATGTTCTTGTCGAATAGTTGGCAGACTTCCGTTGCTGCTTTATCTACGGCGGCAAGTGCTTTCAATAATGGAGTTTTGTAATCCAGTGCTTCGCCTGTATAAGAAATGAAGATAGTTGGGATACAAAGAGTGGTGTCTACCACGAATGCCGGTGAAGAAACATCCCAGGCGGTATATCCTCGTGCTTCGAAAGTGTTGCGGATACCGCCGTTGGGGAAAGAAGAGGCGTCCGGCTCTTGCTGGATCAGTAGTTTTCCGGAGAAGCGTTCGATTACTCCGCCATCTTCGCCGAATTCGATAAAACCGTCATGTTTCTCGGCTGTTCCGTCTGTCAGAGGCTGGAACCAGTGTGTGTAGTGAGTGACGTTGAGTGACTTGGCCCAACTTTTCATGCCGTTAGCAATCAAATCTGCTATTTCGCGGCTAATAGGCGTACCTTTTTCGATAGCATCGGTTACAGCTTTGTAGGCTTCTTTGGGAAGATACTCCTGCATCTTCTTGCGGTCGAACACGTGGCTACCATAATAATCAGAGAGTTTGTTGGAAGGAGCAGTTACTTCCAGAGGTTTCCGGTTGGAAAGCTCTTGTAAGGCAAAAAAACGCATTCTTGACATAAATGGTCTACTTTTTATCGGTTGATGGCGCAAAATTATATGTTTTTTCTGAAAGTACCCCTATTTTAAAGGGGGTATTTTTAGAAATGAATGTATTTTTCTAAAGATACCCCCTCTGTTGATTCTCCAACTTCTGTTCTTATTGCTTCTGTTGGTCCATTTCTTTAGCCATCTGTTTAACCAAACTTTCCACTTGGATATAATGGTTGTGATAGTTCCTGAATAACTGTTTGAACACTGGACTGTTCATAGCCATTTGGGTGAGAAATTGTAGGTGTTTACCCGTAGAGGTGTTCATTTGCATACGTTTTTCTTTGCTCAAGTTATCTTGTAGGGAGTAAACACCGCATGAAATTTGGATTTCTGCGATGCCTTCATCCCAAGGATGGGTGTTGAGGTGAGTCAATGCTGCCAAGATTTTTTTCAGGTCTTTCAGCAGAATGTTTAATAGTTCGAATTCGGTGCGGTTTACGGAGCAGGAATCCGGGTTCAGGAGGAAAGCGAATTTAAGGTAGAAATCCTTTAATTCTTCTTTAGGAATAACAAATGAATCTTTGGAAGCCTTTATCATGCCTCCCACCGCTGGTTGAACGGTAACTAGTTTTGTTTCCATAATATAATTATGAATAAGGTGGTAGGCGAAGATTGGCTCAGTCTGAAACCTTGGGGGATTGCGTTAAAATTCTTATTTTTGCATCATGAAAACATCCTCTTCCCAAACGATTGATCCTGTTGCTTCTTTAAGCTTGTTCTTGCCTTCAGGAAT
>NZ_JAJKHN010000101.1:0-21474 GCF_020982715.1 Bacteroides sp. 1_1_30 | reverse complement strand
GACTACAGTAAAAAGGTGAAAAATGCAGCCAGAAACTTTTCGGTGGCAACAAAGATGGCACTTACCATACTAAAGAAGGATAAAACAACAAAAGGAAGTATGAATCTGAAAAGACTAAAAGCCGGATGGGATGAAAAATATTTGTCACAACTTTTACAGAACAATAATTTTTAATGCGTCTGCCCTGCAGTCAGATAATCCGGGCATGTCGGTTGGAAAACATGAAGAGATAGGTTATATCATACATAAACTATAGCTTTAATACATTCAATATATGAATAAACTAATCACAATCTCCTCTGCACTTCTTACAGCTGCTGCTGTAAAAGCGCAAACGCCCAATATTGTATTTATATTGGCGGATGATTTGGGTTATGGAGACATCTCGGCCTTTAATCCCGAATCTAAAATCCATACTCCTAACATTGACAAACTGGCCGAGCACGGGATTGCCTTTACGGATGCCCATGCTTCTTCCGCTTTATCCACTCCTTCCAGATATTCTCTTCTGACCGGAAGATATCCGTGGCGAACTAAGCTGAAACGAGGTGGTCTTGATGGCGATTCGCCTGCAATGATTGATCCTGAACGTTGCACAATCGCACAGATGTTTTCTGCCAATGGATATAATACTGCTTGTATTGGCAAATGGCATTTGGGCTGGAGTTGGGGATATACAGGAAATGGCAGAAGCATGAAAGATATAGATTTCTCGCTTCCGATCAAAAACGGACCTACCGACAGAGGATTTAATTACTATTTCGGCATACCGGCATCATTGGATATTTCTCCTTATGTATATGTAGAGAATGATGAAGTGACCTCCATCCCCGATCATGTGATAGAACCCCAAAAGAAGAATCTGGCTTTACTGATGCACGGAGGATTGGCAGGGGCCGATTTCAAACCGGAAGAATGTTTTCCCAACATCATCCGTCATAGCCTGAACTACATCAATGAGCAGAAAGACAGCAAGAAACCATTCTTTTTATATTTGCCTATTACTGCTCCTCACACCCCTATATTGCCTTCGAAAGAGTTTCAGGGCAAAACCAGTATCGGTCCTTATGGCGATTTCGTAGTCATGATAGACGACATGGTGCGCCAAATCGTAAAAACATTGAAGAAGAACAAGCAACTGGATAATACCATCATTGTCTTTGCTTCGGATAATGGGTGTGCCGGTTATATCGGCGTGAAAGATATGGAAAAGAAAGGACATTTTCCTAGTTACATCTACAGAGGCTACAAAAGCGATATTTACGAAGGTGGACACAGAATTCCCCTTATTGTCTCCTGGAAAGGAAAATATGGGAAAGAGACAAACAATTCTTTAGTCTCATTGATAGACTTTTATGCCACTTTTGCCCAAATGCTTAACCACAATTTGGAGACAGAAGAAGCTGTTGACAGTTACAGTATGTGGCCGATATTGAGTAAGAAAGGTGCTTCTGCGCGTAAAGACTTGGTGCACGAAGCGGGAGAGGGGTATTTGTCTTTGCGTACTTCCCAACTGAAATTGGTGTTCTACGGAGGTTCGGGTGGCTTTTCTTATCCTGTCAAACCTGCTGATGTGGCGAAGTTCCCTCCGATGCAATTGTTTGATATCGTGAAAGATCCTTCGGAAAAAGAAAATATTATCGGTGATAAGCGTTACGAAAATGAGGTGAAAGAAATGAAACGGGCTATGAAGCAATATGTAGAGAATGGCCGTTCTACTCCTGGTGAAAAAGTATCGAATGATACGAAGAATAGTTGGAATCAGGTAAAGATCTTCATGCAGGAAGAGGAGGGAATATAATATACTGTATACTTTTTTACTAGTAGGCATGGATTACACGGATCTTACGGAAAGAGAATAAACTTGTCCCTATTAATCCGTGTAATTCGTGCCTGAATGATGTCAGTCAGTGAGCAAAGGTGCTGGGAAGGTACGCATTGCTCCACTCAAACGCGGATAAGTTTCCCAGATGTCATCTTGAGTCGGATCATCTAAGTAGCGTGTATCTTTGGTCTTTTTAAGTAATTTGTCCATTTCTTTACGGAGATTATTTAGCTTTTCGGTGCATTTACCATTTCCAACTAAATTATGAAGGCAACCGGGATCGGTAGATACATTATACAATTCTTCATAAGGTCGTTTCCCTGCTGCTTTCAGAAAATAAGGATATATTTCTCTGTCATCTCTGTTGCTGACAATGAAGTCCCATGCCGGACATTGGTCTATGTCGTAATAAGCACTATGCATTGCTTCTAGTTTCCCTTTTTTATCAATAGCGCAAGGGTCACCTGCTGGCCATCTCTCCGGACGGAAGTTTCTGATATAAAGAAAATCTTTTGTTCTTAATGCACGGCTCGGATATCCCCAATTATTATATCGCGCAGAAGCATGACGTTCTCTTCCTGCAAAAACCATCGTTCTTCCTGTGTCTTTTCTCTTTTTCTGAAGATAGGGTAGTAGGCTGATACCTGCCATTTGCCCTTTATTTGGTATACCGACTGCATCAAGGATCGTTGGGGCCAAATCGACGCCACTTACAAATTCATCGCTGATACCTCCTTCGTTAATCTTACCTATCCAGCATATAGCCATTGGAATATGGATACCATATTCAAAACAAGTTGCTTTGGCTGCGGGGAAAGGCATTCCATTGTCTGCCATGACAATAATCAGGGTATTTTCTAATTCGCCCTCTTCTTTCAATGTGTCAAGGATACGGGATAATTGGCTGTCATACCATTCTATTTCCGTTCCATAGTCTAATAAATCTCCTTTTATGGCCTCCTTATCGGGAAGAAAAGAAGGAACTTTTGCATCGGCCAGTTTTCTATTGGCTTTTTTCCAGCTATTCTTTTCATAAGGACGATGCGGCTCACGTGAACCGACCCAGAAATAGAAAGGCTGTTTCTCCTTTCTGGCGTGGAGAAATTCTTTAAAGTTTTGATAATAATCGGTATTGGACACTCCTTTGAAAGGAGGTTGAATGTGTCTTTTATTGTATTCCGGACCTGCAGGGTTATGCTTTCGTCCCGATATTTTCCAGTCGCCGGGGCCCCATCCTTTCCCTGTGCAGCCAACATGATAACCTGCTTCCGCCAAAATATCAGGAAAGCATTTATATTCGGCAGGGAAGGAGGAAGCATGAGTGCCTGCTTCTGCTATTTGCCAGGGATAAAGTCCGGTTAAGATAGAAGCTCGCGAAGGGCTGCTTCCAGGAGAAGTAACGAACGCATTGTTGAATAACCAGCCGTTACGGGCTACAAAATCAAATGCCGGTGTTTTAGCTATGGGTGAACCATAGGCCGATGCGTGCGGGTAAGACTGGTCGTCAGAAATGACAAATAGTATGTTGGGTCTGTTGGTTTCGGCTGCATTGAGTGACGGAATTACTAAGGGACCGACTAAGGTGGATAAGAAGATATGCTTGCTGTTCATAAAAATCTCCTTTAAATGAAACATTGCTCTCTGACTGATGACAATGGGAGAGCTTTCTTATTATAAATGAAAATACAGCACCTCGAATTTAAAAATTCAAAGGTGCTGTCTTGATATTCAACAAGGAAAAGAGTATTTATTTAATTTGCTATTTCCTATTTATTCAGAGAGTTACAGATCTGTTGGTTGATTTCTCTGACTTTAGCTTCATTCATCTTGATAACTTTACGGTCATAAGTCATCAGACCGTTGATTTCACCTTCTACGTCTGTTGTCTGGGTATATACGGCAGCAGAGAATCCTTTCTGGATCAATTCCAACAGATGTTTGCCATACTTAATGTATTCGTTCGTTACTTCGTCCGATGTATTGAACTTCACATAACCCCAGTTTTTCTTGTCATTCACCCAAGTGTTTCCTTCTACTACCAAGCCGATACCTCCATATTCACCCAATACGGTAGCGCGTCTCGGATCGTAAAGGAACATGTTCGGGCCCGGATAGTGGTGAAGGTCGAGAATATCGCCACAAGTATAGTGATTACCACCACTGGCAGGATTCACCAGGCGGCTAGGATCGTATTCTTTAGTCCATGCTACGATTTCCGGAGTCTTGAATTGTCCCCATGCTTCATTGAAAGGAACCCATACGGCGATACTCGGATAAGAATACAGACAGTCGATGATTTCTTTCCACTCTTTGCGGTAGTTAGCCTCCGAAGCAGCGGAACGAATCACTTCTCTGCCGTTAAAGTAGTTGCGTGCCTGCCACTGTGGGCTAGGACCACCGTTCGGCATATCTTGCCATACAATCAATCCTAATTGGTCGCAATGAGTGTACCAGCGTGCAGGTTCTACTTTGACGTGCTTACGTACCATGTTGTAGCCGAAGTCTTTCGTCTTCTTCAAGTCATAAACCAATGCTTCATCTGTCGGTGCAGTATACAAACCGTCAGGCCACCATCCCTGGTCGAGCGGACCGAACTGGAAATAGTCTTTGTTGTTCAATTGCAGGCGAGTGATGCCATTCTGACCTTTGCGGATAGAATATTTACGCATAGCCGTATAACTCTTTACCTGGTCTATTGCTTTTCCGTCTTTATACAGAGTCACTTCCATGTTGTAGAGGAAAGGAGAGTCCGGAGACCACAGTTTAGCATTAGTAGGCATTGCTAGTTCAACAGGTACTCCGTTCAACGCTGCACCTTTGGCTACAAGGTTCTTGCCATCGAATACTTTTACTTCTACTTTGTCTGCAGAGGTCGTATTGGCAGCAACTTCTACCTTAACAGAATTATTGTCAATATCAGGAGTAGTTTTCAGATTAGTGATGTATTGTGTTGCTACCGGTTCCAACCACACTGTTTGCCAGATACCTGTAACCGGAGTGTACCAAATGCCATGAGGATTTGCTATTTGCTTTCCTCTGGGTTGTTCGCCACGATCTGAAGGGTCCCATACTTTTACTACTAAGTCATTATTCCCTTTATTAAGTACAGAAGTAATATCGAAATAGAAAGGAGTGAATCCACCTGTGTGTTCGCCTACTTTTACATCATTCACCCAAACTTCTGCTTTCCAGTCTACCGCACCGAAATGCAACAGGATTTGCTTACCACGCCAGGCAGAAGGAACGTCGAAAGTACGTTGGTACCACAGTTCTTCTTTCTCGTTTATCATTTTGCCTACGCCTGATAAAGACGATTCTACGGCAAAAGGAACAAGAATATCGCCTTGGTAAGCAGCAGGTGCAGGAGTACCTTTGGGAGTGATTGCATATTTCCAAAGCCCGTTCAGGTTTTTCCAGTCGTTGCGCTCCATGATAGGACGCGGATATTCCGGCAATACGTTTTTAGGGTCAAGCTGTTCTCCCCACGATGTTTTGATTTTGTCACCGGCAGGTTTCCATTGAGCAAAAGTCGAACCGCATAAAGCCAATGCAAGCAGCATTGTTAGAAAATTCTTTTTCATGTTCATGGTATAAAAATATAGTTAGTTATTAGATATAAATTCTATTAAAAGGATATTGCAAAGAAAGGGGAATTAAAAGAGAATAAAGGAAATTTGCCGTTCAAAAAACAATAAATTCTCTTCTTTTTGATCAAATTAAAGAGTTTTTGGTGGTATAAAAGGGGAATTGACTGATTTTTATTCTTTATTGAACCGTTATTTTTATATGATATTGGAAATAATATTACTTGGTCAAAACAGAAGTAATTAAATTGTTGATATTTAGTATCTTATAAAATTATGTAATTGAATTAAGAAACAAATCAGAAACAAAAAGTGAATTTTATCCATTTTCCTGTTTTTTCTTTTGCACTCTGTTTCTTTGCTTGCAGTTGCTTGCCTTTGGAGTGAAAATTCAAGCTGCTCTATTTGATTTTTGTTCCCTGGGTTTACAAATCAGATTAAGGCTTGCACTGATGTTTTTTTGCAGCCAAAAGAGAAAAGTGCAAGCCCGTCATCCTCTAAAGTTGCATCATTTCTACAAATGTAATTCTTTTTATGCAGGCAGCCAAATATGACTGCCTATATTTAGTTTAATTTAGTTTAGCATATATATAAGGCTAACAAACCAAACTAAACTGGATTTACAGCTCACTTCCCGACCATCCATCCTTTTCCCATTTTACTCTCTCGAAGGTCTCCCTTGTCTTTCTCTTTTGGCTGCAACTCCTTTTTACATTCCCATTACACCCTTTGCATGCAATCATCTCTTATGTTTCTCCCGGCATTTCGCATACCAACTTCCGGTCTGGCTGATGAAAATTGTGTCGCAAAGGTACTTGCCATGTCTTTCTTGTATGCAAGGTCATTGCCTGATGGTTTCAGACAAAATCTCCACACTCGGTTTCACTGAGGTAGTATTTGGTCTGAAAACCTTGCATAAAGAGCCATGCCACCTTTTGTGGCGACATAATTTATCAAGCCCGAAAGTAGATGAAATGCTACAGGAGGGAATATAAGAACTTAAAATTTAGGATTATGGCGAACTATGCAACAAACATCTTCTACGCAAGAACAGAGTGCTCAAAAGACCTCAATACGATAGAGGCGTTTCTGGACGGCACATTCAACGGTTATGTCAATCGTCAGAACGATTGCATTGATGCGGAATTTTCCTCACGTTGGGAATACCCCGAAGAAGAAATCAGCAAATTGATAGCATCCCTGGCAAACAAGGACAAAGTCTATATCAAGATTCTGTCCTATGAGTTTGATAGTGATTATGTCAGCTTCAGGATATTCTCACAAGGCAAGTGGAACGTTAAGTTATAACCCTAAAATCATACGATTATGTTTTACGAGGAAGACAGCGAAATTATCGGGTTGCCTTGCACGTTGTTTACTCCCTACAGAGGGTACACAGAAGGCACCATTATCGGAGATTATGGCAATACCGTCATTGTCCGTCTCACCAGCGGCAAAGAAATAGAAGAATACAAAGATGAAGTGATTATCAATGATTAAACAAGACAACAGCAATGAAACAGATAGCAAGTAAATTCGTACAGTGGGATGTCCCCGAATTGGAGAAGCTGAAAGACAGCAAGGTTTACAAGTTACGGGAACGTCTTAATAATGGCGGCAAATTGAGCCGTTCCGAAAAGAACTGGCTTACACGAAGCCTGCAAGAGTGCTGCCACTTCAAACGTGGCATAGCCTTGATGGGGTATTGTTTTGACTTTTCGGATGTTATCAAACGCTATTTCGTAAAGCAATACGGACATGTTGCCGAATACTATGCAGTTGACAAAACTTCATTGCGTTCCGTTCTGTATGGGCGCATTGAAGATATTATAGAAGTACCATAAATATCGAAAACATGAAAGTGACGATTGAACACAGCTTTTGCCCTTACTCCGAGGAGGTGACCGACCTCTATTTCCGAATCATCAATACAATTCTCTTTTCTACCGATGAAACGGAGCTGCGTGAAAGCATGAGGCAGTTGGAAGAGAAGACTCCTCTTCATGAGTATTTTACCTATGGATATGGTGCCCATCACCTTTGGGTTTGTCAAAGACGTCCGAGTGACAAAGCCCAGGTCTTCAAGCACCGTATCATGCTGGTTGAGTTTTAATCAGCCAACAGATATTGGCTACCGGCTGGAATGGAACTATCCATTTCAGCCTTGCCGCCCTTCCTTTTATAATTTCTCTTTTGGCTGCGCCGTTTCCTTTTTTACATCCGTCCATTCATGCGAAAAGCATCCGGCTTTTCTGTCTGATCAGGCTTCTGCCTTTCCCTATAGCCATTTTTTCACTCCCTCTTTTTCTGGTGCGGATACAGCAGCCACCCTCAGCTGTGTGTTCTGTCCTTGCTCCATTCGGATTGAAACGACCCTCTTCGACAGTACACTTTGAATGAATGCCGTTCTGTTTTTGCTGCCTCGATAAGCGACATTGGAAAAGTCCGGTCTCTCCGTTTTTCGTGGCTGTCCGGGAAGGTGCTTCAATTCCTGTACCGGAGAGTGGACACGAACTTTTGCCTGCTGTTCCCTCCATTTGGTTCTCATTTTTCATCATTGCTTTTCCAACGAAGCCATCATCATTTTCCCGTTGCAAAGATAGTGTGCAGTCAGGAACGCCTTGGCAGTCTTGACCAATGGCGTAGCCGCTTCAATCTTCCTTTATCAGGCCTTTGGTTTTGTCTTCGCCAAAAATAAAGCGTATTGATGCGCTATCCTTGGTGCATCCTTTATCTGCATCTACTTTTTACCGCAGCGTAAAAATAATTTAATAACTTCTAAAAGCAATTCGATATGAAAAAGATTGAGAATACTTTCGCAGTAACAGGATTCATTGGCAAAGGAGCCGACCCAAAAGGGTCGGTTCTGTCAATTTTTGTCGTCCAAAACTTTTCTAAATCTTTAGTTTAGCGGTAGTTCACCGGTTGTTGTATTTATGTGATTGAGCAAATCTATGAGGTTACTGGCCGCCATCCGTGGAGGTATAGATACCACACGAGACTTTCAAATCATCGTTCCAATCCTTGTTTTCCGAAAGTTCGATGTTCTTCAGTTCCTGTACCTTGTTGCGGAGTTCATCGTTGCTCAGGCTTTCGACATCAGTCGTATCGCCATGAAAGTAACGATGCAGCCATAGGGTGTATTTGTGTCCTTGCTTGTCGTTGTCAAAGATGCTCCGAAGCTCCTTTACCTGGTTCTTGTCAAGAATCAGGCGTAATAGCCTCATTTGTCCTTCCGTGAATGTCCCTTCCGTAGATACATATACGAGATTGAGGTCGCTTCCGGAATGGCATAGCTGATAGTGGGAGATACAGTCGATAAATGACTCCCCGATGTATAGAATGTCTATCGGGCGGTTTTTGTCATGGTTGCTGGTCGCCAGACAGTCGAACTTGCCACCGAGAATACCCTTGAACGCCTCATTCCGCTGTGAAATGGCTTGTACACCGTTTTCATTGTACATCTTGATACACACGTTTCGGTAAACACTCCCTTTGTTCTTTACTTCACGGATAAAGAAAGTGTCTTTGAAGAACCGGCTTTCGATGCTTTCTTTCAAGATACCTCTTTTTGAGAGATAGTTTCCTTTGTAAGTTTGCAGTTGGCGTAGGTAGAAATGCAGTTCGTCCGTTCCCATGCTTGTGTTACCGACTTCATACCGGCTTTTTTCGGGTGTCGTGATGCGGTTGGTGTTGATGTAGTTCTGAAGGATCTCTCCCACCTCGCGCAAGGTTGGCATTTTTCCGGTTGTTTCAAATAGATGTTCCTGCATCAGATCCATGATGCTTCGGCCACGCACGCTGTCGCTATGCACGTCCCAATAGGTATATTGGTTCTGTGAGTTCCGCTTGATGACGATGGTATGCGTTCCGTTGCTCATTTTGGGACAAGAGTTGGAAGAGCCTTCCACGATTTTCCATCCCAGCTCCAGCAGGAAATCAGGCAGAGAAATGGTTGTTTTTATCTGATTGAAATCGACTTTCATACGATTTTCAAAAGCTATTCTTCGGCTTTGATTCGGGTGGAGGAATACCGGCAGTGAAATCTGCTCTGCAACTTGAACAGGGATTTTATGATGTGCTTTCAAAAGTATTCCGGTTGGTTATTGGATAATTGAATAATTTGCCGTTACTTTATCGCCGAATAAGAGTTAACTGAAATCTATAAATCTAATTGATGTGACTGAAACATGATTATTCCATTGGAAAATAGGACATTGCGCTTTAGAGATTTCTTCAATAAGAATTATCCGAAGGTAAAGACGTTTGCCTGGCAGCTGCTCAAATCAGAAGAAGATGCAGAAGATGTGGCGCAGGATATCTTTGTGAAACTGTGGGAAAATCCGGAGGTGTGGGAAGAACGTGATAAGTTGGACAGTTATCTATATACCGTTGTTCGTAATCATATCTATAATCTGCTGAAGCATAAAAATGTGGAGGAGAATTATAAGGAAGCAGCCGCTCAAAAGATGGAATGGGAAGAACTGGGTTTGCCCACTCCGGATGATGACCTGCAGCTCAAGGAACTGGAACTTCTTATTCACTTGACCGTAGGACGTATGCCAGAACAGCGCAGGAATATTTTCTGGATGAGTAGAGAACAGGGGTTGTCTTCTTTTGAAATAGCCCAGAAACTGAACATTTCAGTGCGTACGGTGGAACATCATATTTATAAAGCGCTGCAGGATTTGAAAAAAATCATTTTTTTTCTTCTTTTTTTCTATTTGCACTAAGTAGGCTGGGCAGGCAAGTTGTCTCTTATATAAAAGCAATTGATTTTTATAGCAAAAATGAGCAACAACTATTTAAATAAGATACTGAATCTGTTCTTCCGTTCCGACTATTCGAAGCCGACGGTTGACCGTGTGCATCGTTGGTTGGCGGATGAAAATAGACAGGAAGAAAAAGATACAGCGCTTCGTGAACTATGGACAAAGACGAAAGCGGATTCGCACATGGATACGGAGCGCCCGTTCATGCAGGTGCTTGATAAGCTCGGGCTTGATTATGTACGCATACCTGACCGGTTCAACCGTCAGTGGAGATGGAGGCTGGCTGCTGCCGTGATGGTCGGAGTGATTCTGTCGTCAGCTGTTACGTTCTGGTTAAGCTATGCATTGTTTGATAAAGATAATGCAGTCATGACCGAACAATATGCCTTTGCCGGTGAACGGAAGAACTTTTTGCTACCTGATGGTACACAGGTATGCCTGAATGCTGATTCTCATATCTATTATCCGGAGAATCTGGAAGGAAAGACCCGGACCGTCTATCTGGCGGGGGAAGCCACTTTCAAGGTGGTGAAGAATCCGAAGAAGCCTTTTATTGTTCGAGCGGGGAATATGGATGTTACTGCCCTGGGAACCGAGTTCAATGTAAAGGCATATCTGGAGGATGAATTGCTCATCGCTTCTTTAATAGAGGGAAAGGTGCGGGTAGATTGCAACGATACGTTGAGTTATGTGCTGAACCCGGGCAATCAGTTGGTCTATAACAAAATCAGTCACTCGGGCACGATGCAACCTGTCAGTGTGCAGGATGTAACAGCCTGGCAACGAGGACAGATTATACTTACCAAGGCTACTGTCAGTGAAATTGTCCGGACATTGGAAAGGCATTTTGGAATGGCCTTCCATGTTTCTGGGGGAAAATCTAACAAAGACTTATATAATTTTGTCTTTAATGAAGATGCCGATATACGTGAGGTGCTGGAAGTGATGCAGGTGGTCGTGGGTCCCTTTGAGTATCAGCTGAAAAATCATGCGTGTTACATCTACTGGTAACAAACTTTTGAAACCTTATTGTTAACTTTAAATCTTTCTGCTTATGTGTAAAAATACCCGGAAAGGCACCACCCTTGTCCGGATATGAAATGATTTTAGTAATATTCAGGATGAACTCCTATGCGAACCGGTTTTCATCCTATCTGTGATAGACACTCTTGAATTTAACACTAAAAACATCACTAAGATATGAATTTATATCTGAAAAACATTCAAAAAAGTATTTTATTTATTTGCATGCTACTGTTTGCCTCTGTCGTTTATGCGCAACAAAGTAGTAAAATTTCCATCATAAAAAAGAACATTACGCTTCGGGAAGCATTGATGTCTGTGCGTGAACAAACCAAAATGTCTGTTTCCTATAATGATACTCAACTTCCCACACGCAAGCTGAATCTTGATATTAAAGACAAATCCATAGAAGAAGCTCTGCAGATTATATTAAAGGATACAGGTTTTACCTATGTGGTAAAGAATAATTACATAATGATTATTCCGGAGAATGCTCGGAATGAAAAGGGAAAACCTCGGAATATTTCAGGTGTTATCTCTGATAAAGGCGGAGAACCTCTGATTGGAGTAACGGTGGTTGAAAAAGGAACCAATAATGGTACAGTGACAGATTTTGACGGAAATTATAAAATCACCACGCAGACTGTTCATCCGGTACTGGTGTTTTCTTACGTGGGCTATCAGTCAAAGGAAGTCGGTGTAACCGATAATAAACTGAATGTTACATTGGACGACAGTGCGCAGGAATTGGGTGAAGTAGTGGTTACTGCTTTGGGCATCAAGCGTTCGGAAAAGGCTTTGAGCTATAATGTGCAGAAGGTTGGAAATGAAGCCATCACTACGGTGAAAAGCGCCAACTTCATGAATTCGCTATCGGGTAAAGTAGCCGGTGTGAACATCAATGCTTCTTCGGCAGGTATGGGTGGTGCGACCCGTGTGGTGATGCGTGGTCCGAAATCCATCAGCCAAAGCAATCAGGCTTTGTATGTAATCGATGGTATTCCAGTGACGGGCAGAAGTCAGGGAGAACTGAAGGGAGATGCCATGATGTATGCCAATCAGCCAGGTTCTGAAGGTATTGCGGATATCAATCCGGAAGACATTGAGTCAATCTCGGTGTTGAGTGGTCCTGCTGCAGCAGCGTTGTACGGATCAGCTGCTGCTCAGGGGGTGATTATGATTACCACCAAAAAAGGGAAGGAAGGAAAAGTTTCGGTCCAAATTTCCAACAGTACGCAGTTTGCCAAGCCTTTTGTTATGCCGGAGTTTCAGCACAGCTACATTAACCGTCCGGGTGAAGTGAAGTCTTGGGGTGACAAGGCTGAATCGGCATTTGGGGCATATGACCCGGAGAATTTCTTCAATATGGGTACCAATATACAGAATAATGTGTCGTTGACTACGGGTACTGATAAAAATCAGACCTATTTATCGTTAGGTACCACCAATGCCAAAGGTATTATTCCGAACAATACCTACGACCGCTATAATTTTGCTTTCCGCAATACGACTTCTTTCCTGAACGACCGGATGCATTTTGATTTTAGCTTTAATTACATTCTGGAGCGTGACAAGAACCTCACGGCACAGGGGCAATGGTTTAATCCGCTGACTTCGTTGTACTTATTCCCGAGAGGTGAAAGTTTTGATGCTATTCGTATGTTTGAAGTGTATGATCCGGTGCGCAAAATTTATGTGCAGAACTGGAATTATGGGGATGCACTCAAGATGCAGAATCCGTATTGGGTGGCTCACCGTATGAACCGTACCAACAAGCGCAGTCGTTATATGGTCAGCGGAAGTCTGAAATATGATATTCTGGACTGGTTGAATGTAACTGGACGTTTACGCTGGGATGATGCTTATACATTGCAGGAAGACAAGCGTTTTGCATCCACTCTGAAGTTGTTTGCTCCTTCTGATTACGGGTTTTATGGATACGATAAAATCAACGACCAGACTTTATATGGTGATATAATGCTGAACATCAACAAGACTTTGGGAGATTTTAGTATTTCATCTAATTTGGGAGCTTCGATGTCACGTTTGAGCTACCATGTCAGTGGATTTCAAGGTGGCCTGAAAGCACCATCCAATGTCTTCACCCCCAATGCCATTGATTATGGAAATGCTACGAACGATAACCGTCCGATTTTTGAACAGTACAAGCATTATATCAACTCCTTGTTCATCAGTGCTGAATTAGGATATAAAAGCATGCTTTATCTGACACTTACCGGACGTAATGATTGGGATTCTGCCTTGCACGGCACGGCACAGTCTTCTTTCTTTTATCCGTCTGTTGGCTTGTCGACCATTGTTACTGAAATGTGTAAGCTTCCGCAGGTCATCAACTATTTGAAAGTACGTGGTTCTTGGGCATCAGTAGGTTCTGCCATCGAACCTAATTTGTCATCTGCCTGGCGCTACGAGTATAATCCTGCTTCAGGCACTTATAAGACGGTGACTTATAAATTTCCGCAGAAGTTTTATCCGGAACGTACCGATTCATGGGAAGCTGGTGTGACGGCACGACTGTTCAATAATGCTTTTACTGTGGATTTGACTTTCTATCAGTCAAATACGAAGAAGCAGACTTTGCTTCGGGATGTTACTTCTGGAGCGGCTGGCTTTAACAAAGAATATATTCAGACCGGAAATATCCGGAACCGCGGGCTGGAACTTTCGGTAGGATATAATAAAACATGGAATCAGTTTACCTGGAATTCTACACTGACCTACAGTATGAACCGCAATAAGATTATCGAACTGCTCGAAAATCCGAACGAAGTAGTGCGTCAGGCTGGTTTGAGTGGTTGTGGCGTGGTGCTGAAGAAGGGCGGAACAATGGGAGATATCTACACCTATACCGACTTCAAGCGGGATGCGGAAGGAAATATTGCACTGGATGCCAACGGCAATGTGATGCAGACCAACCTAGCCAATCCACAATACCGTGGATCTGTGTTGCCGAAGGGGAACATCGGCTTCTCAAACGATTTCTCCTGGAAAGGTTTCAACCTGGGATTTGTCATTACGGCTCGTCTGGGAGGTATCTGTATGTCGCAGACGCAAGCCATCCTCGATGAATATGGTGTGTCTAAGGCCAGTGCAGAGAGCCGTGACAACGGCGGTATTGTCGTCAATACCGGTAAGATTTCTGCTGAAGGTTATTATGCTGTGGTGGGAGGTGATAATCCGATTTGGTCAGAATACATCTACAGCGCCACGAATGTCCGTCTGCAAGAGGCTCACATCGGATATACGTTCCCTAAGAAATGGCTGTTTGGTAAGGAACTTTCCATCGGACTTACGGCCAATAATCTGTTTATGATTTATAGAAAGGCACCATTCGATCCGGAATCTACGGCATCAACGGGTACGTATTATCAGGGATTTGACTATTTTATGCAGCCCAGTTTGCGTACTGTGGGATTTAACATTAAACTGAAACTCTAACTTTTAACCTTGTGATGACAATGAAAAATATGCATATCGTGAGAACTTGGCTGCTGATGTCGGGATTTATGTTGGGCATGAACTCCTGTACGGCAAATTTTGAAGAGGCAAACCGCCCCGGACACGAAACGTCTTTAGAGGAACTGGGAAGAGATGATTATGCGGTATCTTCCTTCATTACTGAATTGCAGAACTTTGCATTTCCAGAACAGGAAAACCTGTATCAAAATACGGAAGATTTAATAGGAAACTATCTGGGACGTTATATGACGTATGCCAAAGCTTCTTTTTCCGTGAAGAACTATACTTGTTTCAATGCACCGGATGATTGGAAGATTGTGCCCTGGAGGGATGTGTTTGCACCGGCTGTTTCTTCTTTCAATTCGGTGGCTTACCTGACGCAGGAGTCTGGTCCGATGTATGGGCTTGCATTAATTTTGCGTGCACAGCTGATGCTTCGCTTTACCGACACGTATGGACCTTTGCCCATCGGTATTGAAGAGGATGCCAATGCTTATTCTTCACAGGAAACTATTTATAATCATCTGATTAAGACACTGAACCAGGCGCTTGATATTATCAATCCGCTGTTGGAAACCAATCCGAGTCTGGTACTCAAAGCAGAAGCTGACCATGTGTATCAGGGGAAAATGAAACAATGGGTGAAGTTTGCCAATTCCTTGAAATTGCGGATGGCGATCCGAATGAGTGCGGTGAGTGCGGATGCCCAGCAGATAGCTGAGGAGGCTTATCGGGCTGGTGTGTTGGAAACCAATGAGGACAATTGCATGATTGTATATGTGCCCAACGGGCAGTATAAGACTTCGGTGGATTGGGGTGACAGCCGGGCTTGTGCAGATTTGGAAAGCTACATGAGCGGTTTCAATGATCCGCGTATCCGTTGCTATTTCCAAGCTCCCGAAAATTGGGGAGGTAGAGAAATTATAGGTTGTCGTGCGGGTGCAAATGTAACCAACAAGGATCAAGCTATGCGTCTTTATTCTGCTGCAAAGGTTGAACCTGCCACCAAGGGTGTTTGGATGACGGCTGCTGAGATGACTTTCTGTCGGGCTGAAGGTGCTTTGAAAGGGTGGAACATGGGCGGCACTCCCAAAGATTTGTATGAAAAGGCCATTCGTTTGTCGTTCGAACAGTGGGGTGTGGGCAATCAAGTGGATTGGTATCTGACTGATGCAAACAGCACTCAGCAGTCTTATACCGATGCTCCGGGCGGATTTGGTGAACCGCATGCACCGGTCAGCACCATTACGATTCAGTGGGATAACCATGCTTCGGAAGCTGAAAAGATGGAACGTCTCATTGTGCAGAAGTGGATTGCCCTGTTTCCTGACGGGCAAGAGGGATGGAACGAAATCCGTCGTACAGGTTATCCGAAGGTGTTCCCGGTGATGCAGGCCACCAGCGGCTATAATCTGCAGGTGCCCAACCGGGTTCCGCTCGATCCGAGAGAAATAACCGGTAATAATAAGGAGAATTATCGCAAGGCGGTGGAAATGCTGGGCGGTAAAGATGATTATGCAGCCAAGATGTGGTGGCAGAAATAAACTTAAGAATCGATGTGTAACCGTAAAACAAGAAAGAAAATGAAAAGACTCTTTACATATATATTAGGACTATTTGGACTGTCTTTCGCACTGACTGCCTGTGATGACTGGCTGGATACTGAAATCAAAGATCCTGCCGATTTAATATCTTCTGTGAAAGATGAGGCTTATTATGAACGTTTGCGTGCTTATAAAAACACTGAACATCCGGTGGCATTCGGTTATTATGGTAACTGGACAGGTACGGGAGCTTCATACGAGAATTCATTGAAGGGTTTGCCGGACAGTGTGGATTTTGTGTCGCTCTGGGGCAACTGGAAAAATCCTACGCCTGCCATGATGGATGATTTGCGTTATGTGCAGAAAAAGAAGGGTACCAAGGTGTTGGTTTGTTTTCTGGTGCTTGATATCGGTGATCAGATTACTCCGCCTATGCCGAAGGAAGAGATGGATAATGGTACGACTGACAAGGAATGGAGACATAAGTACTGGGGCTGGGATTATAAGTTGGAAAACCGGTTGGCGGCAGTAGAGAAATTTGCCAACGCCATTTGTGATACTATCGATAAATATGGATATGATGGATTTGATATGGATGCAGAGCCGAGTATGAATCATCCATTTCCAACTGATAAAGAACTGTGGCAGAATGATAAACAGGTTATTCAGAAATTTGTTGAAACCATGGCGAAACGGGTAGGACCTCAATCGGGAACAGGCAGAATGTTTTTGGTGGATGGTGAACCAGATGCGCTTCCTGCTCATTTATTCTCTCATTTCGATTACTTGGTGTTGCAGACCTATACTACTCACTTCATACAAGACAACAGTCGTTTGGATACGCGTTTTGCAAAGCAATACCAGCATTTCAAGGAGGAAGCAGCGGTAGATGAAATTGCCCGTAAAATCATTGTTTGTGAGAACTTTGAGGATTGGGCAAAAACTGGTGGAGCGGATTTTCATTTGCCGGACGGCACCACCGTTAATTCGCTTTCAGGTTTTGCCCTGTGGAATCCGTCGTTGGATGGAGCTCAGTATCGCAAAGGTGGGGTAGGTACTTACCATATGGAATATGAATACAGAGTGAGCGCACAAGGCACTGATACGTATCCGGCTCTGCGCAAGGCAATCCAACTACAAAATCCAAGTATAAAATAACCTTTAACTAACTACAAAATGAAGAAGAATCATATCAAATCAATAATGATAGGTCTGGCGCTTGCCACAACATTTTTGACAGGTTGTGATGATGCTGAATATACAATCCTGCGGAATCAGGCCTTTGTTTCACAGACCAATGCAAATCCCAACACGGCATTGAAGATTTTTATTGACCAGGAGCCCGTGAAAGTTAATCTGAATGTGAGAATGTCTGATCCTGCCGCCAAAGATATGAAGTTTGAACTGGTGGAGGATGCTGCTTTGCTGGAAGAGTATAATAAAACCAATTTTACGGCATATAAGTTTCTCTCGTCTGAACAATATTCACTGGTAGGCAGTCATGTGGAAGTGAAGCAGGGACAGTCGATTTCGGAAGCGGTAGAACTGAATATTTTGCCGTTGACACAGGAAATGAAGGATAGCGGGAATAAATATGCTGTTGCTTTGACGCTACGCAGTAAGGATGGCGAATCGCAAGTGCTTCAGGCGGGTGGAAACATTGTGTATCTGCTTGATCCTGCTATTGTGACTTCGATTCCAGTGTTCAATGCCACTACCAATGCTTATTTTGAATTGGCAGAAGACTTGTCTATGAGCGAATGGACGCTTGAATTTTGTGTCCACATGAACAAATTGGGCCAGAAGGTCGGAGAATTGAATAATCAGGCCTTGTTTGACGGGTCCAGTAAGTTGGGTGAAGAAGACGGACAAATCTATACACGTTTCGGTGACGCGATGATTGAGGGGAACCGTCTGCAGATAAAGACCCAAGGCATTGTGATGGACAGCAAGATGCAGTTTGAAGAGAACAAATGGTACCATGTGGCATGGGTATGTACGGGTAGTAAAATACATCTCTATGTGAATGGGAAGCTGGATAACTCAAAAGATACTTCCGGAAAGGTGACTAATCTGGGCAAGAATAAATGTAAAATCGGGAATACGGATTACCTGAAAGCAGATGTCCAGATGAGCGAGTTCCGACTCTGGAGACGTGCCTTGTCTCAGCGTGAAATAGCCAATAATCAGTATGCCACTGATCCTCATGCAGATGGTTTGTTTGCCTATTTCAAGTTCAACGAAGGACAGGGGGACGAATTTGCTGATTTCACCGGACATGGCAACAAGGGCTGGTGCACTTCACCGGTACGTTGGGTTCCGGATGTTCAGCTGAACGCCAATAAATAACCAATTACATACCTAAATATGAAAATCATGAATTTTATTAAATTAAATACTATTTTATCAATAGCCTTTCTTTTCTTGTTGTCCGGATTGATGTCTTGTGAAAACGAACCGAAAGTGGGAAGTGCGCTTTTCCCGGAAGATGAAAGTATGCATGCCGTGAAGGCTTATATCGACAATTATTGTTTCTATCCCAAGAATACCATGCAGAGCCATTTGCTGCAACTTGGATCTGGTGGAGCGTTGAACGGTGAAGATCAGTCTGTGGAACTCAAGGTGCAGCTCACCCATGCGGCCACGCAGGATCTCACTTTCTCACTGGAAGTAGATCGAACGAAATACCAACCGGAAGATGAAGAAACGTTTTTGCTGGGTGAGGATGCCTTGTCTTTTACCATGCAGAAAGTGACCGTCTATAAAGGTGAACAAGTAAGCCGTGAAGCCTTTTCTTTCTCGCTGGATAAAGAGTCTCAATCACTCAAGACTTTTTCAGGTAATGGGATATTGGCTTTGTCACTGGTATCCAATGATGGCGTGGATATTGTGTCGGGATATGATATGTATGTGTGGAAAGTAACTAAAGAGGTCTCCAATATCCATGCCGGCGGAAATCTGCAGGGAAAGACCATGATTCCGGTAACTGATTATGATGTGCTGCAAAGTTCTTATGGTGAATGGAGCCCGACTCAGGACTTAAGTGATGGGGTGAATGATAGCTACTCTTACATTATGTTCTATTCTCAATATGAAGGGAAGAACGAGTTTCGGGTACAGTTTCACGATGAACAATCTATGGTAGGTATGACGGTTACTCCGTTTTCAGAATGGGGAGACTGGTCACTTAGCTGCTCCAAGGTAGAACTATGGGGTGGTGAAGATGAAAATCATCTCACTCGCATCGGTGTTGCTGTCAATACAGGGGCTATGCCCACATCTTATACCCCTTGGGAAGTGGTATTCTTTGGTCCGGTCAAGGTGAAATTCCTGAAGGTATTGGTATTGGATAATTTCACGAAGGGAAGTTCTAAGAACGTAATTATACCGGAAGTTCGTTTCTATAAATAATTGCCATCGCTGAAACGAGTAGTTTTTTTTTCGAGAGCCTATCCAAATAATGGTAGGCTCTCGTTTTTTTACCCATGCCTGCCTTCCCGCGCAATACCTAAAAGCATGATTTTATTTTTTTACAATAAGCACTCAATTGTCATAAATCTCCGTATTTTTCTGTAATTCAACAATTTACTGTCTTATGTTTTATACTGAAAACCAATATACACTTTGTTTTCTGTACAAAATCTGGCTATATCTGCAGCATGACAATGGATTTGGAGCATACTTGGAAATATTTCGTTTTGCGCTGCTGCATTGGTTCCTGATTTGACAAACTTATGAAATCATAGAAAAACATATAGAATCCTATAATTGACGTTACTTTCCTGCTGGTTGCAATTCCATTCCTTGTGAAGCGGGAAAGCAGAGCCGTCAAGTCCTCAGGCATCAAACTGCCCCATCCCTTTTTCCGAACGTACAGACCTTCCGGTTACAGGCTCATGTATTTTTTGTAGGCATGCCGTGTAGTAATGAAGATTTTTTACTATTAAACCGGAAGAGTCAGCCTCTCCTGATTAGTACCATGGATAATATCTTTATGAGAATAAGAGAAAAATCTGGAATTAAACGTGAAGCTGACCGTAAGCATCAGCCACATATTCATTCTCTCTGTCGTACATTTGCCGTAAATCGTATTACGAAGTGGTACAAAGAGGAGAAAAACGTTCAAACACTACTCCCGATTCTTTCTATTTATATGGGACACGCTAAATTGGAACATACCGCAGTGTATATAACTATGACTGACGACTTGCTTGAAGAAGCAAACCGATTGTTTGAAGACTTCACCAATAAATAATATAATTATGAACAAGAATGACAGAACATCCTATTTGGGATTTTGGCTTCGCAGATTTATTTGTGAGCATATGGTATCCGTTTTAAACCTGTCAAGGAACACACAGGTTAGCTATCGTGACACATTTCGTCTGCTGCTACCATTTATTGCGAAAAAATGCAAGAAGAAAGTTGACAATCTTTTAATATTGGATTTATCCAGCGACTATGTTTATGATTTTTTGAATGATTTGGAAAAAGTGCGCAACTGTTCTATCTCCACTCGGAATCAACGACTTGCAGCTATACATGTTTTCGCCAAGTTCGTTGGTCAACATAACCCGGAACTTGTTGAATGGTCGCACTCAATCGGCATCATACCTACAAAATTGGCATCCCCAAAATTGGTTACATACCTTGAAAAGGAAGAAATGGATGCATTACTTGATGCTCCGAACAAAAACACCCAACAAGGATGGAGAGATTATGTGATATTGACTTATATGTACAATACTGGGGCTAGAGCGGACGAAATCGCAAATTTAAAAATCAAAGACCTACATCTTGCATCCCGTCCAGTCGACACATCAATTGCATATATTATCGGTAAAGGAAATAAAGAAAGACATTGCCCATTATGGCAAAAAACAGCAGAAGCCCTGAAAACTCTTATAAAAGGAAGAGATGGGAACGAAAATGTTTTTCTCAATAGAATGAACCAGCCGATAACTAGGTTTGGTATTTATGAAATGGTAACAAAGTACGTAAAACAAGTGGCAAAGAATCCTGCTTTCCATGACATCTTGAAAAAGAGAGTGACTCCGTACACTATTCGCCATACAACTGGCACTCATCTGCTGATGTCAGGTGTGGACATAATTACGATTAGGAATTGGTTGGGACATGTATCCGTTGATACAACGAATATCTATGCTGGTGCGCCCAGAATGGTCGCTTAATAAATACTTCTTTAGCAAGAAGTTAGGATTGGGTTCGATATAATCCTATCGTCA
>NZ_JAJKHN010000100.1:0-22216 GCF_020982715.1 Bacteroides sp. 1_1_30 | reverse complement strand
AAAGATACAAAAAAGGCAACTAACTCGCAATGAATTAGTTGCCTTAAATTTTATTATTTTAGGAATATCCCTACTTACCCCAATAATATGAGAAGGCTGCCTCAAAATAGAAAATGAGGCAGCCTTTTTCTGTATTCTTAAGCAGGGACATTTGCTGAATATCCCGAATTGAAAGATGCAGGAGACTATAATAAATCCAACATCAGAGGAATGTCCTCTTCTCGAATCCCTTGTGTGAGAAGGGATTCTTCATCTTTGTGGAACATCTCCAAGAATCTTTCCCGGTTCCCACTAGCTGTAATGGCTTTTCCGTAGAAAACGGCAGCTTTCTGAATATCTCCCATTACCCAGGCCACATGCCCTGCGTTCATATAATCAATAGCCAGCGGCTTTTGTTCAATAATCTTTTCATAATATTTCATCGCCTGTTCATATTTCTGACTGATGAACGAGCACCAACCGATGCCGCGCCATGCCTTTATACAATTGTTCTCGATGAAATCCAATTTGAAGAAATAATTCAGAGCTTCCTCATATTGTCCCAATTCAGCCAGGCAACTACCGATATAGAAAGTCACATTGGTATCTTCCGGAGCAGCTTCTTCTACCTTTTTATAATAAGTGAGTGCAGCCTGATAGTTTCTGTTTAGCCGGTAACAAATAGCCAGGTGGCGATTGTTCCAAATATTATCCGGCTTCAGCGTGTCTGCTTTCAGATAAGCCTGAATAGCTTCTGCATATTTCTTTCTTTTTTGTAATGCATAGCCAAACTTCTGATAATATTCTGCACTTTCTCCTTCGAATCCTCCAATAGACTCCAGTTCTTCATAAATTTCAATAGCCTCGTCCCAACGTTCCTTTGCCAGATAAAAATCGGCAATGGGGAATAATACATCTTCCCAATACAAGATATTGTCGAGTGCAGGAACGTGATGAAGGTCGAGTTTCTCTTTAAAAATATCTCTGAACTCACTCTTGCGTACACTAAGTTTGAAGAAACGGTACAAGTCGTGCAGGTATTGGTTACTGACCGTTCCCGGACGTTCATTGAACCTCTTCATTGTTTCAACATTCGATTTCTCTGCCAATTCTGCCACCTGCTGTTCGTTCAACTGACTCAACATCATATCTTGTTGCGACTGTGGCAATTGATGAATCGTGAAAAAGAGCGAGTACTTATCGCTGTTGCTGAAAAAGCCCGATTGAAGAATTAAATCCAGCAGACTGCCTCCCTGATTTCCCGCTTGTTTCATTGCTTTGAGTACATTGGACTGTTGCTTGCTGAATGGATAAAACCAGTTATGCACCTCGCGGAAGAACGGATAATTTTTCAATGCGGCAAAAGTGCTCATATACACATCTGCGCCCTCTAATTGCAATTCGTTCATTTCACGCAATTTATCTCCCAGGCCGGACTTCTCGAACGCATCTTCCCAATCCGGGTTCATATCATTGTTTTCTTCATCGTTTTCTTCAAAACCGAACCGCATATTTTTCATGGAGGAAACATTCTTCAGCATTTCAGGAATAATCTCTTCCCTCATCTTTTTATCAATCTTTTCCGTTTCCTGACACAATAGCATTTGGCGGTAAATACGTGCGACGTCTTCTCTGAATGAAGGTATTTCCTCCATGAGATCTACCCTTTTGATAAGTTCCGGATAAAAAGAAAGACGGCTTCTGTAGATGTGGAAGATAATCATTGTACCTACCAATGCCCGTTGGCTGACGTTGACGTTAGGGTGTTCGTAAGCATTGAGCAGCCACATTATTTTTCGTAAGTCGAAACATTCCATCAAGCTCAATGTGAGGGCACTGACAAATAAGCATAAGTCATCTCCCGGAAGTAATTCCGAGGCAAGCATAGCTTTTGCGTCTTCCTCGTCCTCGGGAGTCCATGCACTGTTTGTCCATGTTCTTATAAACATAAACTTGAGCGTATCTTCATGCCGTCTTAATACTTCATCCATCTTTTCGTCAGACAGTAATCCGCTGACTGCCAAGTCGTCATTAAATGACTCCAATATGTGTAATATTGTTTTAATACCATAGTTCGACAAGTCCGCCGATCTGGGAGTGCGGCGTACCTCATGATAATATCTTGATGAAGCGTTGTCCAATATGAGCAAACGTGATTGGTCGGCAATTCCCCAGGTGTCTGCTACCATTTTTTGATACAGATTCCACCGGTCAGGGTCGTTTGCTCCCTGTTTCATGTATTCCAGCATATATTTGTAAGAGGTCTGCAATTGTTCCAGGCGAGTGCGCAAATCCCAGTCAGGACACTGCCACAGCAAAGATTCCAACTGCATTAAGGCTTCTTTGAGCCTTTTCTCTTCAAGTAAAGTACGTATATATGCGTATTGTTCATTAATCGTTTTTTCGTTCATCATTCTTTAATTATTTATTTTTTCCAATCCAGGTCAAACGTTTCCAGAGACCTTCAAAAGGACCGTGTTTATGGTGTCGGAGCCACCACGAACAAAATACCATTTGTAATAGAACAAAAAGGATGCCAAAAAGGAAACTGTAAGTGATTCCTAAATATCGTCCAAGTTCAAATCCCCAATGATAGAACAAAAGAGAACCGAAAATAGATTGCCCGAGGTAGTTCGTTAAACTCATTTTACCATAAGATGTGAAACGCATAAAGAAACTGCGGTCTTTCACACGGTAGAAAGTCAGCAGTAATCCTGTTACCAGCAATACCATGAAGCTAAGGCTACTGAATGAACTTAATATCAATTGCAAGGGAACAAGGATGGCACTTCGTTCGATGAATTCCGGCAGCATATTGTTCAATCCGTAGATGGGGAAGAAGCAGAGAAGCGAAACGGCCAATGCCTTTAACCACAAGCGTTCGTTCTGTTCGCTGTACAGGAAATATTTGCGGCGACCGACAAGCATTCCGAATAAGAATAATCCCGGTGTCTGTAAGATACGTCCATGTTCCAGTGCCCAGGTCATATTGGCCAGTTGTCCTTCCCACATATTCATGCGGACTGTTTCGAGGAAAGTTCCGTTCTTTTGTACGTCGAAAGCAATGCTGAAATAATAACCTGCCAAACTTTTTCCTGCCACATAGTCAGGATTACACAAAGCATAAATCAATTTCACCCAGTCGATAGGTTGTAGAATTAATAAAGTAGCGAAGATGACAACCGTGCGGTCACTCATCCGGCAGAATATCGGAAGGATAATTCCTAAAATCGCATACATAGTCAATATTTCACCAGTAAAGAAAGCGGCATTGAACTGTCCTATCATGAAGAGAATGAATAATCTCCATAAAAAACGCAAGCGGAAATCTTTCCCTCTTCGTTGTTGGTTGTTGTCTTGAATGTAGAAACTGAAACCGAAGAGCAGGGCAAACACAGCGTATGCTTTGTTACTGAATGTGAAGAATAATCCTCTCCAAATAGCCTGATCGGTAAATTTCATCCATTCAAAAGGTACTTCTTCTGGGAAAGAGTAGAAATTAAAATGTTCAATACTGTGTAAGAGAATAATTCCCATTACTGCTAATCCTCTTAATACGTCGGCCACGTCTATTCGGGCGTTGGTTTCCGCGATTTTGTGTTCCATGATTTCTTCGTTTCTGTTATTTATAAGGTTGATATTCTATAATTATTTGATTCCGCTGTTTTAATACTGCTACTCCAGCCCTAATACAGGATGCTAATACTTAATACTTGATACTTAATACTTAATTGATACTTAATTTAAAACCTTACCTGCACCTGTGCCTGTATCAGATTGGAGTCTTTTTGTCCGTCTCCTTTCTTGTCGCAAAAGGTATATTGTGCTTGTAAGCGGCATCTAGGGTAGAACCAGTATTGTACGCCTGCAATATAGTTATTCTGTTTGAAATCAGCAGCTTTGTTCGGGTTGAAATAATCGAACGAAGCGATGAAATCGAAATTCCGGGCGAAGCGTACACTGCCTGTTGCATAGAAACCTTCGCTTTTCACACTCCGGTCTTTTCCGGCAAGATATTCCGTGCGTAGATTAAAGGTGGAAGTGGTGACAACCCCTCCTGCACTCCAGCGTTTCTTGGCGTAATTTTCTCCGGCTTTAATTCCGGTATATTCCGAATCTGCTATGGCATGTCCTGTTCCGCGGATAAACGAACCACCTACGGATAACCATTTCAGCGGATTAACCATCAAGTTACCGACTACATCTTTTTGACTGTTTTTGTCTTTGGTGTTCAATCCCTGTCCGTTCATTACAGCCACTTTGTATTGCAGGAAGTCGCGAAATAATTTTCCGTGAAGCATCATGCCAATATCCCGTCCGGACGTCATTCCGTAACACTTATCGCTACCGCTTACTCCCGCCAGATAACAAACCGACTGTGAATAACAATTGATGAGCTCTACTGTGGTAGGAGATAATTCATTTTCTATGGTATAGGGAACCTTGAATTCACCGATACGTGCCGTAAGTCCGGGGAGAAACTGATAATCGGTATACACTTCGAGTAACATGCCCCCATTGTAGAAGTCATACATAAAATCACAAGTCCACCGTTTGGTGATCTTTCCGTGTGCCATGAAAATAATTCGCTTGATGTCGAATGTATTGTCCGGGTTCGCTGCATCGTCATAAGTATATCCCAATTGGGCATATCCGGAGAGACTAATCCGTTCTTTCAGTGTGTTGACAACTTGATTTAGTGGTGTCTGCTCCTGTGCCAGGAGAGGATTTTGCATACCTGTAATGCATAATACAAAGGTTAAGAGTTGGAGTAGTGTTTTTCGCATGAGTTAGTTGTTATTTGATTTTGATTATGGTTGATACTGTATTATGGTTGATACTGTGGGGATATACGTTGTGTCAATCAGATTCTTTTCAGAGTAGGTTTCGGGGATTCGGTGGTTTTCTTTCAACCACTGTATAGCTTTATCTATCCCTTCAGCCGAAGGGCGTTTTGCTTTTTGATAACTAGGGAGGGCGACGAGTCCTGTCAGATTTTCCGGTACACCTATTTCTAGCAGCACTTGCTTCCATTCCTTCTGTGGATGCATTTTTATATAATCTACTCCCAGATTATAACCTGTGATGAGTAGTTCGATTTCTTTTCTTTTTTCGTTGAGCGCTTTTCGTGAGAAAGCGGTAGCCGTAAAATCAATGCCCAATTCCTGTGTACTTACCAATGAACGATGCTGGCTGTTCATGGCGATGGATGCGGCAGGGTCGGGCAGGAAAGAGGCGTCAATCTGATTGTACTGCAACATTTGCAGTCGGAGAGGAAGCTGGCCGATTTCCGGTATATTCATTTCCGAAAGATTGATTCTGGCTTTGCTTAATAACTGGTCGGTAGCATATTCGATAACTGTGTTGCGTGACACAGCTATATTCTTTTCTTTGAGTTGTTCCAGTTGGTTGATATTACTTTCTTTAGAGACAATGAAGCAGAAATAACCATCATTTTTCAAGACGAGCCCTAGATCAGCATGATGGATAGCTTGCAGCACTACTGCGCTGGGATAGTCGGTAATCATGCCATCCATTTTCCCGGTCTGGAAAGCAGCGTCCCGGTCGTTGGCAGAGTTGAATGAAAGAATAGTCAGGTTCAGCCCTAATGAATCGTAGATACCTTGTGTTTTAGCTATATGGAAAGGGAGTCCGTCCAGTGTAGGCATCATGCCCAGGGTGAGTGGTTGCAGTTCGGTTAGAGGTAAAAAAGAGCCGTCTCCTTTTTTACTCTGGCAGGAGTAAAGGAAGAGAAGGATGAACCAAAAGAGTAGTATCAGTCTTTTCATACCTCGTTTTTGTAAATAAGAGGAACTCCGTTTTTTATAAATAAGGGCAACTCTTTTCACAAAGAACTGCCCTCTTATCATTAACTATTTAAAAAATTAACTAATTATCTAGTTCTATTATTCTTGGATAGCAGCGATACCCGGAAGAACTTTTCCTTCGATTGCTTCGAGCAATGCGCCACCACCGGTTGAAACGTAAGATACACCGCTAGCCAAACCGAACTTGTTAACACAAGCTACAGAGTCGCCACCACCCACAAGTGAGAATGCGCCGTTCTTAGTTGCTTCAACGATTGCTTCACCTACTGCACGTGAGCCGTGAGTGAAGTTGTCAAATTCGAATACGCCTGTAGGACCGTTCCAAAGAATAGTCTTAGATTCTTTGATAACGTTAGCGAAGATTTCTTCAGTCTTAGGACCGATGTCAAGACCTTCCCATCCGTCAGGAATTTCGTCAACAGCACAGAATTTAGTATTTGCGTCGTTAGAGAATGCATCGGCAATCTTAGCGTCAACAGCTAATACCAGGTTTACACCTTTTTCTTTTGCTTTCTTCATCAAATCCAAAGCCAGGTCAAGTTTGTCGTCCTCACAGATAGAGATACCGATTTTACCACCCATAGCCTTAGTAAATGTATAAGTCATACCACCCGCGATGATTAAGTTGTCTACCTTGCTCAACAGGTTTTCGATGATTTCGATTTTAGAAGAAACTTTAGAACCACCCATGATAGCAGTGAACGGACGTTTGATGTCGTTCAATACTTTATCAACGGCTTTCACTTCTTTTTCCATCAGGTAACCGAACATCTTGTTGTTTACATCGAAATATTTAGCGATCAATGCTGTAGAAGCGTGTGCACGGTGAGCAGTACCAAATGCGTCGTTAACGTAGCAGTCAGCGTAAGAAGCCAATTTCTTGGTAAATTCTTTCTGGCTTTCTTTCACTGCTTTCTTGGCAGCAGCTTTTTCTTCGTCAGTTGCATCTTCAGCCAAACCTCTTGGTTTGCCTTCTTCTTCAGCGTAGAAGCGAAGATTTTCGAGCAACAGCACTTCTCCCGGTTGCAGAGCAGCAGCTTTTACAGCAGCTTCTTCGCCCATGCAGTCGTTAGCGAACTGAACTTCAACGCCCAGCAATTCAGACAGATGCTTGATGATATGTTTCAAAGAGAATTTATCGGCAACGCCTTTCGGACGGCCCAGGTGAGAGCCAATGATGATGCTTCCGCCGTCTGCCAGGATCTTCTTCAAAGTAGGAAGAGCTGCACGCATACGAGTGTCATCTGTAATGTTGAAGTTTTCGTCCAGGGGTACATTGAAGTCCACGCGAACAAATGCCTTTTTACCGGCAAAATTGAATTTGTCAATTGTCTGCATAATACTCTATTTTTATTTAAAAGTGTTTTTAAAATTCTTCTTTTAGAACGACCGCAAAGTTACTATTTATTTCGGTTCCTTGCTATTAAATCGTTATTTATTCTTGGCTTTTGGTTCCTCTTTTGTAACTTTATAGGTGTTACAGAAATATTTGCACATCATTTGCAAACCACAGGTGTCACATTTGGGAGTGCGTGCCTGACAAACATAACGACCATGCAGAATGAGCCAATGGTGGGCAATCGGTATTAGTTTTTCCGGAATATTCTTCACCAATTCTTTTTCCACACTGAACGGGGTAGTGCAACTATCCGGCACCAGTCCGATGCGATGGCTGACACGGAATACGTGTGTATCTACCGCCATGGCAGCTTTATTAAACACAACCGACTGGATGACATTGGCTGTTTTTCTTCCTACACCGGGTAGCTTTACTAAGTCTTCCAGATTGTCGGGCACCTGACTGTTGAAGTCATTCACCAGCATCTTTGCCATACCAACCAGATGTTTGGCTTTGTTGTTCGGATAGGATACGCTTCGTATATATTCGAAAATAACTTCCGGCGTAGTGGCTGCCAGCGCTTCCGGAGTCGGAAAATCTTTATACAAAGGGGGAGTGATCATATTCACCCGTTTGTCCGTACATTGTGCAGAAAGAATAACAGCGATCAGCAACTCATACGGATTGTTGTAATGCAGTTCGGTCTCGGCTACAGGTACATTGTCCTGAAACCAGGCGATTACTTTCTCATAACGTTCTTTCTTTCTCATCGTAGCTTGTTTTTATGGTAATGAGGCGTCACTTTTAGTTTGAAATAGAGGGCGGAAACTACCGTCAGGCAGGCTCCGAAAAGATAAGCCTTATCAAATGTACTAATTTCTGCGATATATCCACCGGTCAGCATACCGATACCGATTCCTACGTCCCAAGAGGTAAGATAAGTGGAAGTGGCTGTTCCCCGCTGGTTATTGGGGGCAAGGTTGACAAACAACGTATTAAATGCCGGAAACATGATTCCAAATCCGACCCCCATCAACAATGCGATACCAAAAAACAGGATATTGCAAACAGTATCATTCCATTGAATCAGATACACACAGGCTGAAAGCAGGAAGAAACTGCAAACAACCAGATATAATCCGGCTATTATTACTTGTGTTATCTTTCCGCGATCCACCAGCTTCCCCGAAAAGATGCGGGAGATTGCCATGCCGACAGCCATAAAGGTAAAGAAGAATCCGGTTTGCGTGTTCAATCCTATTTGGCGGGCATACATGGCGACATAGTTGGTTGTCATTCCGTAAGGGATGGAAAGTAACAATAGGCTAAATCCGGCTGGCAGTCCTTTCATCAAAATAAAACGGTCGAGTGAAATCGGTTCCCGTTTCACAGGAGGTTTATAGGGCGTTTTCACCAGACTGGCACATAGAAAACCCAAAATGCAGGAACCGAATGCGTAACAGAAGATCGTAGCAAAAGAGACTCCTGCATCGTGCAGAAACAGTCCGAACATCGGCCCGATGGACATAGCTGTATTGTTGGTAAGCCCGTAATAGCCTAAACCTTCTCCACGGCGGGAAGATGGCATAATGTCTATCACTACCGTGTTTCCTCCTACTGTAACCATTCCGAAAGAGATGCCATGAATGATTCGGAATATAATAAATAAGGTAAGGGAGCCGGCTATCAGGTATCCCCCGAACATCATCATAAAGATGAAGTAAGCAAACAGATAAAGAGGTTTGCGGGCAAACGTGTCGAGCAGATAACCGGAAAATGGACGGATGCAGAGAGCGGCTACCGTATAGCAGGAAAGTACAATGCCAATAGTGGAATTTCCAGTTTGGAAGAATTCGGATAAATAGAACGGCAAAACAGGAATCAACAACCAAAAGCCGAAGTAGAGCAGGAAGTTGGCTGCCAAGATGAAACAATAACTGGGAGTAATGAGTCTATCCTTTGCCATGGGAATTATTTACGATTAGACGATTTACTATTTACGATTGGGAGTGCCCATTCGGATAGTGAATATATAGAGTGATTGAAAATTTACGATTTACGAGAGACGCTACCATCAATCGTAAATCGTAAATTGTCCAATCGTAAATTAATATGCCGCTTCGAATTCTTTCAGGAAGCGAGTATCATTTTCAGAGAACATACGGAGGTCTTTCACCTGATATTTCAGGTTTGTGATACGCTCGATACCCATACCGAGAGCATAACCGCTGTATACTTTGCTGTCTATACCGTTAGATTCAAGTACGTTCGGGTCTACCATACCGCAACCGAGGATTTCTACCCAGCCGGTGTGTTTACAGAACGGACAACCTTTACCGCCGCAGATATTACAGCTGATGTCCATTTCCGCACTAGGTTCAGTGAACGGGAAGTAAGACGGACGCAGACGAATCTTTGTATCAGCGCCGAACATTTCTTTAGCGAAAAGTAACAATACTTGTTTCAAGTCGGTGAACGATACGTTTTTGTCTACATACAACGCTTCTACCTGATGGAAGAAACAGTGTGCGCGATAGCTGATTGCTTCGTTACGATACACACGTCCCGGACAGATGATGCGGATAGGAGGTTGTGAAGTTTCCATCACACGGGTTTGTACGGAAGAAGTATGCGTACGCAATACTACGTCCGGGTGAGCTTCGATAAAGAAAGTGTCCTGCATATCGCGTGCCGGATGATCTTCGGCAAAGTTCAGTGCCGAGAATACATGCCAGTCATCTTCAATTTCCGGACCTTCGGCGATGCTGAATCCCAGGCGGGCAAAGATATCGATGATTTCGTTCTTTACAATGGTGAGCGGGTGGCGTGTACCAAGTTCCACGGGATAAGCCGAACGCGTTAAATCCAATCCGTCACAATCATTGTCCTGACTTTCAAACAATTCTTTCAGCGCGTTGATTTTGTCCTGCGCTTTTGTTTTCAGTTCATTCAGTCTCATGCCGACTTCTTTTTTCTGATCGGCAGCTACATTACGGAAATCTGCCATTAAGTCGTTAATGGCTCCCTTCTTACTTAGGTATTTGATGCGGAGAGCTTCGAGTTCTTCGGCATTGGAGGCGTGTAAGGCTTCCACCTCTTTCAGAAGTTGTTCAATCTTAGCTATCATATTTTCGATGTATTGTTATTCAGTTTCTTAGTAAAAACCGTGCAAAGATATAATTTTATCACGAACCATCGAAATAATTTGTATCTTTGTTGCCGATATGTACCGAAAATCCGGCAACTTATGAAAAAGATTGTTTTCTGTCTTCTGCTTTTAACCTTTTCTTTTCGCCTGGCGGCCCAGATTGATTATTTGGAGCCGGTGAAACCTTTTTCTTCTTATACAGGCGAGTTAGGCGAATATTACCGTAGTGTGTTTTCTTTACTTAATACTGGCTTTCAGAAACAGCCATACGCGCGTTTCGCAGCTATCCCTTCCTTTTCACCGGAGTATGCAATGTCGGTAGAAAGGAAAAACGGGCGTTATACGCTGATTTCGAATACACTATCTCGTACCTATTGGCAGGCGGAGAAGGGGACAGTGACGGTGGATACTAAATCGGTTGTCATCAGCGCTTCCCTGTATCAGTCTTTAGGGGCCATCTTTCGTTTGGTGACAGAGCAGGTGCAGGATCTGGATGGTTCTACGGCTGGTTTAGATGGTATTGTCTATTACTTTTCTTCTACGGACGCAAAAGGCAAAGAACGGATGGGACGAAAATGGTCGCCGGAAAAAGGAACGTTGATGGAACGTCTTGTATTGGTTTGTCAGTCGGCATATATGTTATCCCGGGGAGAGAATATTTTGGAACAGACATTGGCGGAAGAGGCTGCTTCTTTATTGAAAGCATTGCAACAACGTAGTAAGGAAGAACCGGATGCTTATAAACAACCGATGTATGTTGGAATTTATCCGGTAGGTCCCCGCGCAAAGACGCTTTCCGGAAGGCAGGTGGAAGAACCTGCTCATTTCTCTGCGATGAGTCCGGAAGAATATATTGCCAATGAAATGGTTTATCCGGCAGGACTTTTAGAGAAGAATGTTTCGGGTTATGCTTTATGTGAGTTTACTATTGATAAGGAAGGGGTTATCCTTCGTCCTCATATTCTACGTTCCACTCATCCGGAATTTGCAGAGGAGGCTCTCCGCATTGTTAAAGGGATGCCGAAATGGTCCCCTGCATTGGCGGGAGGAAAGCCGGCGGATAGTAATTATACTCTTTATATTCCTTTCCGTCCGCAACTTTATCGGGATAAATAAGCAACTTTGCATCCAAAGTCCGATTAATAAAAAAGAGATATTGCATTTATAACTTGAATTCAGCAGCCTCTCTCTAATAAATAAAAAAAATAAATTTGCTGTCATCTGTCACAGATTGTCACTTAACTGTTTGATTATGAAAAGTAAATGGCGTGACAGCAAAGTGGTGACAGCACTGTGACGGCAATCGTGCTGTCACTGCAAAGCCAGGGAGAAATAAACGCATTACAAAGGTGTGATAGAGGTGCATACCCGAATCAAGTAAAAATCACAGATGAAGTTTCATTGCCTAAATAGTATTAACTACAGGCAGATAGGCTATTCTATTTATTACCCTTGTACTTACGGGGCGGGATCTGCCTTGTGACTGATAGTTTCAAGCCTTGAAACTATTTGTTCTGCGGCTTGAAACTACAGTTTCGTAGGCTTGAAACTTTTGTTTCTCTTGCTTGGAACTATTAGTTTCTTACTGATGAAACTATAGTTTCTCACCGATGGAACTGTAGTTTCTCGCCGATGAAACAACCTTTACTCTATAATAGCCTGATTATGTTGGAGTACTTTTGATAGTATAATAACATGATTGATTTCTTCAAAAATCATTAAAACAGAAAACTTTTCTTCGTTTGTATTGTCTTATAGCCATAAACTTTTAAAACGAGAACTTATGGATGATATGATTAACAGGCATGATTCGATAGCCGAAGAAAATATCGAACCGAATGGCCGTCCGGCCAAGGACCAGTTTGAAGAATGGAGCGGCGAGGTTGCCGACCGTGCGGATGACGTATTCAAGAATGACAAGAAAGACGGTCCTATTAAAGACCGCGAGAAACGTATAAAAGAAATGGACGAAGTGATAAAAAAGGACCTTGAGTAAAGGTCCTTTTCTTTTTTTCTTTAGTTTGCCGGAGTAACGATAGGTTCTTTGATAAAAATACTCCCTATCTCAATTGTTTTGTCATCAAATACATCTAGTCTAATATTTATCGATTCCTTTTCGGAAAGACTTATGAATTTTCCTTGAATATAATACTTCTGATTATCAATAAGATTGGAGGCTTCTTCCTCATCTAAAGCCGTTATAATTCTGAAAGAAATATTATACTTTCCGGTTTTTTGAAGGCTGCTACAGGTAAAGGATATAAGATATTTATATCCTTTATTATCGGTACTTTTAACTTTATCCATAGAAGCGAATCTGACTGCTATATCAGAAAGGAAATCAGGGCTATTCTCAAGTTCCTTTTCTAACAAAGAACGCAATTCTTTTCCTGCTTTTTTTCTTTGGATGTCATTGTTGAAACAATTAGGATGTTTAGACATATATGCGTCTAAAAAAGCATTTATTTTTTCTCCATCAGCGTTCCCTTCTTCTAGCATTGCGTTTACTGCTGCTATGCTATCATTGAGGCGTATATCATAGTCTGCATTGTTTGATTGTGTTGTTTTTGAAGACTTGTTCCCGTAGCAGGAAATTAAGCATGGGATGATTAGAAGAATAGTGACAAATTTTGTGATTTTCATGTCCAGTACACTATTAAAGTTCAAAGTTGGGGAGAGAAAAAAGTGGAGCGTATCGGACTCGAACCGATCACCTTAACACTGCCAGTGTTACGCTCTAGCCAGATGAGCTAACGCCCCTTTTTTGTCTTATATGATAACGTTTGTAAACGAATCCTTTTTTGTTGCCGCAAATATAATGCATTATTCTGAAATAATTGCTATGTTTGCGGTAAATAATAGTATGAAATTAAGATATGCTGATTTATAATACAACTTTTCAAGTGGACGATGACGTTCACGACAATTTCATGATTTGGATAAAAGAGAGTTATATCCCTGAAGTACAGAAACACGGTGCGTTGAAGGCACCGCGTATTTGCCGGATATTGAGTCATCGGGAAGAAGGAAGTGCGTATTCTTTGCAATGGGAGGTAGAAAGCAGTGGGTTATTACATCGCTGGCATTTGGAACAGGGGGTGCGACTGAATGACGAACTGGTAAAAATATTTAAAGATAAAGTGATCGGATTTCCGACCTTGATGGAGGTGATAGAGTGATTCAACCGGTAAAAGAAAAGATAATCCTGGGGATTGACCCCGGTACGACAATCATGGGATACGGGGTTCTAAGGGTGAGGGGAACCAAGCCCGAAATGATTGCGATGGGGATTATCGACTTACGTAAATTTGCCAATCACTATCTGAAACTTCGTCATATCCATGAACGGGTATTGAGTATTATTGAAAGTTATCTACCGGATGAGTTGGCTATTGAAGCACCTTTCTTCGGAAAAAATGTGCAATCGATGTTGAAGTTAGGTCGTGCACAAGGGGTAGCAATGGCAGTAGCGTTGAGCCGGGATATTCCAATCACCGAATATGCCCCTTTGAAGATAAAAATGGCTATCACCGGAAACGGGCAGGCATCAAAAGAACAAGTGGCGGATATGCTGCAAAGGATGCTACGGTTTTCAAAAGATGATATGCCTACTTTTATGGATGCAACAGATGGTTTGGCAGCGGCTTATTGTCATTTCCTGCAAATGGGGCGACCGGCAATGGAAAAAGGGTATAGTAGTTGGAAGGATTTTATAGCGAAGAATCCGGATAAGGTGAAATAAAGCATTTAATTTTATGGGGGGATAGATATGGTGTGTAGCATAGGGGGAGGTTTAGAATGAAGATAGGAAATAATTATTTAGCGATATTGGGTGTGACTACAGTGACAACAGTGATGAGTTGTTCCCCAACGAAGAAGGAATATACTTCTTTTGAATTATATCCGGTTCGTATGGGAAGCCTTACAGAGATGGAATATACGCCGTTGGCAACCAAATTTTTCCTTTGGTCACCAACAGCAGAAGAGGTGCGCCTGATGCTCTATGATGCCGGAGAAGGCGGACATGCTTACGAAACAGTAAAGATGGAACTCGGTGAGAATGGAACCTGGACGACATCTGTAGATAAAGACCTGCTCGGCAAATACTATGCTTTCAATGTGAAAATCAACGATAAATGGCAGGGCGACACGCCGGGGATTAATGCTCACGCTGTAGGAGTGAACGGAAAGCGTGCAGCTATCATCGACTGGAAGACTACCAATCCGGAGGGGTGGGAGAGTGACCGACGTCCTTCTCTGAAATCTCCTGCTGATATGATTATCTATGAAATGCATCATCGTGACTTCTCTGTCGACTCTACTTCGGGAATAAAGAATAAAGGCAAATACCTTGCACTGACTGAACATGGGACGGTGAATTCCGGCAATCAACCAACAGGTATCGATCATTTGGTAGAACTGGGAGTGACACATGTGCATCTTCTTCCTTCTTCTGATTATGCTTCTATCGACGAAACAAAATTAGATGAAAATCACTATAACTGGGGATATGATCCGGTAAATTATAATGTGCCGGATGGTTCTTATTCAACCGATCCTTATCAGCCTGCCGTTCGCGTGAAAGAGTTCAAACAGATGGTACAAGCGTTGCATAGAGCTGGAATACGCGTGATAATGGACGTGGTTTACAATCACACTTTTAATACACTTGAAAGTAATTTTGAACGTACCGTTCCCGGCTATTTTTACCGTCAGAAAGAGGATGGCACATTGGCAAATGGTTCAGGGTGTGGCAATGAAACAGCAAGTGAACGGCCTATGATGCGTAAGTTCATGATAGAGTCCGTTCTTTATTGGATAAAAGAATATCATATTGACGGCTTCCGCTTTGACTTGATGGGGGTGCATGATATTGAAACAATGAACGAGATTCGAAAGGCTGTCAACAAAGTCGATCCTACTATTTGTATCTATGGAGAAGGTTGGGCGGCTGAAGCTCCTCAATATCCGGCAGATTCATTGGCGATGAAAGGGAATATTTCCCAGATGCCCGGAATTGCGGTATTCTCGGACGAATTACGTGACGGGCTTTGCGGACCAGTATGGAAAAAGGAGAAAGGAGCTTTTCTTGCCGGAGTTCCGGGGGGAGAAATGAGCGTAAAATTCGGAATTGTTGGAGCTATTAAGCATCCGCAAGTACGCTGTGATTCCGTAAATTATAGTCAGAAGCCGTGGGCGGAACAGCCTACCCAGATGGTTAGCTATGTTTCCTGTCATGATGGTTTGTGTCTTGTAGACCGATTGAAGGCAAGCATGCCGGGAGCTACTCCCGAACAGTTGGTTCGACTTGATAAGCTGGCACAAACGGTAGTCTTAACTTCACAGGGAATTCCTTTTATCTATGCAGGTGAAGAAGTGATGCGTGATAAACAAGGGATAGACAATAGTTATAAGAGTCCGGATGCCATCAATGCCATTGACTGGAGACGCAAAACGACAAACGGAGATATTTTCACGTACTATAAACGACTCATTGATCTTCGTAAGTCTCATCCGGCTTTCCGTATGGGAAATGCAGAAATGGTCCGGAAGCATCTGGAGTTCCTTCCGGTTGAAGGGCAAAACCTGATTGCGTTTCGCCTCAAAGAGCGTGCGAATGGAGATAGCTGGGAAGATATTATCGTAGCCTTTAATTCCCGTACGACTCCTGCACGACTGGAAATTCCTGTTGGTAAATATACGGTAGTATGTAAAGATGGAGTGATAGATGTGCGTGGATTGGGTACGCAAACCGGACCGGAGGTGATTGTTCCCGGTCAGTCTGCGTTGATTATGTACAAGTAGTTTTTTTCTGTTTACTACAATTCCGAGATACTCAAGTTTTTTCATGCAGTAGACTGGCTGCCTGTTTCAGTCTGATGGAACAAATGAAATCATGTGCCGGCTGGTTAGTCGGCACTTTTTATTTATGGCATATATAACAACTCAACGTTGGTTGCCGGCATTTCTATCATCTTTAAATAGATAGAATGAATAACAATAACTACTGTAATCCGTTCTTTCTAAATCCTTCATTTTCCTCCTATTCATCGGCAATCTCAATTTGGATGTAACATTACAACAGGTATTTGTAACATACGTAAACGATGATGTAACAAGCGAGTAATGATTTGAATCAAAAATTCTGGGTCAGCGGAGAGAAACTTCCTAAGTTTGCAAAGTGGAATTCAGAACGGATTGTTTCTCTTTCCGGATTACTATGAAATAAAGACATAAAAGAAAAGATAGATAATGAATAAGTATTGGTTTTATAAGGTTGGGTTAGTAGTTGTGTTCCTTTGCTTCGCTCTGTTGGGTGAAGCAAAGGTTAAACTTCCCACTCTTGTTTCCGACGGAATGGTGCTTCAACGCGGGGAGCCTGTCAATATTTGGGGGACGGCTGATCCTGATGAAACTGTTAGTATAACTTTTCAAAAAAAGAAATATAAGACCGTTGCCGATGCGCAAGGCAACTGGAAAGTGATCTTGCCTGCCTTAAAAGCTGGTGGTCCTTACACAATGATTATTAATGATATAGAGTTGAAGGATATTCTTGTGGGTGACGTTTGGGTATGTTCCGGTCAGTCGAATATGGAATTACCCGTTTCACGGGTTACAGACCGTTTTCGGGATGAGATATCTGCGGACAGTGATTATCCGATTGTACGCTATATAAAAACTCCTCTATTGTATAACTTTCATGCCCCGCAGACAGATATTCCGGGAATCTTCTGGAAGGCTATGACTCCTGAAAATGTGATGTCTTTCTCTGCTTTGGTTTATTTCTTTACTAAAGATTACTTTCAGAAAACAAAGGTTCCGGTAGGAATCATAAACTCCAGTGTCGGAGGGTCACCGGTAGAAGCGTGGATCAGTGAGGAAGGTTTGAAACCTTTTCCTTATTATCTGAACGAAAAACGTATCTACGAATCAGATGACTTGGTAGAATCAATGAAAAAAGAAGAGAGCAAGAAAAGCCGTGCCTGGAATGTAGCACTGTATCAGGGAGATAAAGGAATGCATGAAACCATCCCTTGGTATGCTGCCGGCTATGATGACAGTGATTGGACACCGACCGATTTGTTTGCTTCCGGATGGGCTACTAACGGATTGAATACAATCAATGGTTCCCATTGGTTCCGTAAAGATTTTCAAGTGTCCGGGCAACAAGCGGGAGAGAAGGCAACTCTTCGCCTGGGATGCATCGTAGATGCAGACTCCGTCTATGTAAATGGTACGTTTGTGGGAACTGTTTCTTATCAATATCCACCACGTATCTATACCATTCCTGCCGGATTGTTGAAAGTTGGAAAAAACACGATAACCATACGTCTTTTCAGTTATGGCGGTTTCCCTCATTTTGTAAAAGAGAAACCCTATAAGATACTTTTCGGAAAAGGCCAGCCGGAAAAAGGAGAATCGGAGATTAGTCTGGAAGGTGATTGGAAATATCGCCTCGGCGCTCCCATGCCTGCTGCTCCGGGACAGACTGCTTTCCATTATAAACCCGTAGGACTTTATAATGCTATGATTGCCCCATTGCTGAATTATACGGTATCTGGTGTTATCTGGTATCAGGGTGAATCGAATGTGTCTCGCAGAAATGAGTATAAAGACTTGTTGACAGCGATGATTGCGGATTGGAGACAGCATTGGAACCGACCTGATATGCCTTTCTATGTGATTGAACTGGCGGATTTCCTCTCACCCGAAGATAAAGGAGGGCGTGCTGCCTGGGCAGAATTCAGGAAAGTGCAGGCAGAAGTAGCCAATACAAATAAAAATGTCACTCTAATTAAAAACGGTGATTTAGGAGAATGGAATGATATCCATCCATTGGATAAAAAGACGTTGGGACAACGTGTGTCCCAAGCAGTCTTTCAACAAAGAGTCAAATAAATTAAAAAAGAGATTAGTACCATGAAAACACAGACTCAAAAAGTGTCGATGGCCGAGAAAATCGGTTATAGCTTGGGTGATGGTTCGGCGAACCTGATTTTCCAGATGATGATGATGTTCCAACTCTTCTTCTATACAGATGTGTTTGGAATCAAAGCAACAGCAGCAGGTATGATATTGCTGGTCGCACGTATTTTCGATGCGTTTGTCGATCCGGTGGTAGGTATCCTGTCCGACAGAACTAATACCCGCTGGGGTAAATATCGTCCCTGGTTGTTGTGGACAGCTATTCCTTTTGCCGTATTCTTCATTCTGGCATTTACGACACCCGATTTGAGTGAGCGTGGGAAGATTATTTATGCAGGTATCACTTATACCTTATTAATGTCTATTTACTCCTTCAATAATACCCCGTATGCCTCTTTGGGCGGTGTGATGACAAGTGACATCAAAGAACGTACCAGTATCTCGTCCGTCCGTTTTGTGACAGCTACAATCGCCACTTTTGTTGTGCAGGGGCTTACTTTGCCGTTAGTCTCCAAGTTCGGGCAAGGAGACGATCAACGTGGATGGTTCCTGACAATTACCCTGTTTGCCATCATCGGAGTTGTTCTTTTAGTAATCACATTCTTCTCTGCTAAAGAGCGTATCACGCCTCCCGTAGGTCAGAAAACTTCCGTGAAACAGGATTTTAAAGATATCGTAAGTAGCCGTCCATGGAAAGCGATGTTTATCCTAACCCTCTTTTTGTTTACGACATTGGCTATGTGGGGCAGCAGTATGTCTTACTACTTTAATTATTTCGTAGATAAAACAGCCCTTTTTGATTTCTTGCAAAATTTTGGATTAGTACGGATAGAAGGAGAAACTTATGGTATGTGGCACACTTTCCTTGATGCTTTCGGACTGATTGCGCAGCCCGATCATAGTAATGTGTTTGCTGTAGGTTTCAGTTTGTTCAATATGATTGGTCAGGTTATCACTTTGGCGGGTGTAATATTGCTTTCCGGATTTCTTTCCAATATCTTTGGTAAGCGGAATGTGTTTTTGATCTGCCTGGCACTGACAGCCTTTTTTACAGCTCTGTTTTTTGTGGTAGATTCGACAAACATAAGTACGATCTTTATTATTAACTGTTTGAAGAGTTTGGCATACGCACCTACTATTCCATTGCTTTGGGCAATGATGGGAGATGTTGCCGATCATTCAGAATGGGTGAACCATCGTCGTGCGACAGGATTTGTATTTGCAGGTGTAGTCTTTGCCTTGAAAGCCGGACTAGGTATAGGGGGAGCTATTTGCGGTGCGATTGTCGATTCGTTCGGTTTTGTATCTAATACAGTACAGACAGAAAACGCTATTTTCGGTATCCGTTTGACATCCAGCGTGATTCCTGCCATCACTTTCTTTGTAGGAGTAATTGCTTTGTTCTTTTATCCTATTTCTAAGAAGTTGAATGAGCATATTCAGGACGATTTGGCAAAACGCCGCCTGGAAAACAATTGATTAATAACTATAACTAATAGATAGACTATATGAAGACTTCGATAAGAACAACCGTAGTTTCTTTGTTGGCTGCTGTAGCCCTGATAACTAGTACTTCGGTAGCTTTTGCACAAGAAACAAAGACTTTGAAAGAAGCTTTGAAGGATAAATTCCTGATAGGAACAGCAGTGAATACACGACAAGCATCCGGTCAGGATAAGGCAGGAGTGCGCGTAATTCAGGAACAATTTAATGCTATTGTAGCAGAGAATTGTATGAAAAGTCAGGAAATGCATCCGAAGGAGAACCGTTATAATTTCACACAGGCAGATGAATTTGTTGCTTTTGGAGAGAAAAATCATTTGGCAACCACAGGACATACGTTGATTTGGCATTCGCAGCTTTCTCCCTGGTTCTGCGTGGATGAGAATGGCAAAAATGTGTCTCCGGAAGTATTGAAGAAACGGATGAAAGATCATATCACCACTATTGTGAAACGTTACAAAGGCCGTATTAAAGGTTGGGATGTGGTGAATGAAGCGATTGAAGATAATGGAGCATATCGTAAGACTAAGTTTTATGAAATTCTAGGTGAAGAATATATCCCATTGGCTTTTCAATATGCACACGAGGCCGATCCGGATGCAGAGCTTTATTATAACGATTATTCAATGGCTCAACCAGGCAGAAGAGCTGCAGTTGTGAAGATGGTGAAAGACTTGAAGAAACGTGGTATCCGTATTGATGCGGTGGGGATGCAAGGACACATCGGCATGGACTATCCGAAAATCAGCGAGTTTGAAGAAAGTATGCTTGCCTTTGCCGGAGCGGGAGTGAAGGTAATGATAACAGAATTGGATCTGACTGTATTGCCATCACCCGACCCCAAGGTTGGTGCGGAAGTCTCGGCATCTTTTGAATATAAAAAAGAGATGAATCCTTATTCGGACGGATTACCGGAAGAAGTATCAAAAGCATGGACAGAGAGAATGAATGATTTCTTCCGTCTGTTCCTGAAACATCAGGATATCATAACAAGAGTTACAGTTTGGGGAGTAGCCGATCAGGATTCGTGGCGTAACGACTGGCCGATGAGAGGACGTACGGATTATCCATTGCTTTTCGACCGCAATCATCAGCCGAAACCGGTAGTTGATTTGATTATAAAAGAGGCTATGCAGAAATGATCATTTGGAGTTCACTTCACCACAGAGGACACAGAGTTCTTCTCTCTCTCTCTTTCTGTAAGTAAAACAGAGCGATAAATATACGATTACGTGAGACTCTGTGTTACTCTATAGTGAATAGAAAGATTAAACCTCTGTGTCCTCCGTGTCCTCTGTGGTGAAATAGAAATTCCCATTTATAAAATTAATTTAGAACTGTTGCAATAAGAATAAAACCATGAAAACAGAAAAAAGATATTTAGTTCCCGGTGATTATATGGCTGATCCTGCCGTACACGTGTTTGATGGCAAACTTTACATTTATCCCTCGCATGATTGGGAGAGTGGTATTGCCGAAAATGATAATGGAGATCATTTCAATATGAAAGATTACCATGTGTATTCTATGGATGATGTAATGAATGGAGAGATTACTGACCATGGGGTTGTACTTTCTACGGGAGATATTCCTTGGGCAGGCCGTCAGCTTTGGGACTGTGATGTTGCTTTTAAAGACGGCAAATACTATATGTATTTTCCATTGAAAGACCAAAACGACATATTCCGTATCGGAGTAGCTGTGAGCGATAAACCATACGGACCTTTTGTTCCGGAAGCAAACCCGATGAAAGGAAGTTACAGCATTGATCCGGCTGTCTGGAATGATGGAGATGGTAATTATTATATGTATTTTGGCGGACTGTGGGGTGGACAGCTTCAACGTTACCGGAATAATAAAGCATTGGAATCAGCCATTTTACCCGAAGGAGAGGAGGAGGCTTTGCCATCCCGTGTTGTTCGTTTGAGTGATGATATGATGGAGTTTGCGGAAGAACCGCGTCCGTTAGTCATTCTGGATGAAAACGGTAAACCTCTGACAGCAGGAGATACAGAACGTCGTTTCTTCGAAGCTTCCTGGGTACATAAGTATAATGGGAAATATTATTTCTCTTACTCTACAGGCGATACCCATCTACTTTGTTACGCGATAGGTGACAACCCATACGGACCATTTACTTATCAGGGAGTTATCCTGACTCCGGTAGTGGGATGGACTACTCATCATGCTATTGTTGAGTTCAAAGGAAAATGGTATCTGTTCCATCACGATTGCGTACCTTCCGAAGGGAAAACCTGGCTTCGCAGCTTAAAAGTCTGTGAACTGCAATACGATGCTGATGGAAAAATCATCACGATTGAAGGACTGGATGAATAGTCGACAAATGATAATTTTGCGGAGTGCCCTGAAAGGGCTTAATTATATAGCGTAGGGCAACGCCCTACGTAAAAGCGACAATCTGAATTTGCGCCCTGAAAGGGCATAATTGTATACAGTTCCGCCCTTTCAGGGCTTGTGGCTGGTGTGTTTTTT